>NZ_JBEOUL010000001.1:335113-531735 GCF_040304075.1 Kitasatospora sp. NPDC094015 | reverse complement strand
GCCGTCGTACGGTGATCGGGACCGTGGCAGCCGTCCGTCGTACGGTGACCGCCCGTCCGGTGGTGGCTACCGTGGTGGCGGCGACCGTCCCTCCTACGGTGACCGCCCCCGCCGTGATGACCGCCCCTCCGGTGGTGGCTTCAACCGTGACGACCGCCCCCGTGGCGACCGTCCCTCCTTCGGTGACCGCCCGCGTCGGGACGACCGCCCCTCCGGCGGTGGCTTCAACCGCGACGACCGCCCCCGTGGCGACCGTCCCTCCTTCGGTGACCGGGACCGTGGCAGCCGTCCGTCCTACGGTGACCGTCCCTCCGGTGGTGGCTACCGTGGTGGCGGCGACCGCCCCTCCTACGGTGACCGCCCCCGCCGGGACGACCGCCCCTCCGGCGGTGGCTTCAACCGCGACGACCGTCCCCGTGGCGACTTCCGCCGTGACGACCGGGACAGCCGGGATGACCGTCCGCGTCGCGATGACCGGCCGTCGTACGGTGATCGGGACCGTGGCAGCCGTCCGTCGTACGGTGACCGCCCGTCCGGTGGTGGCTACCGTGGTGGCGGCGACCGCCCTTCCTACGGTGACCGCCCCCGTCGCGACGACCGCCCCTCCGGCGGCGGCTTCAACCGCGACGACCGCCCGCGCCGGGACGACCGTCCCTCCGGTGGTGGCTACCGCAGTGGCGGCGACCGTGGCGGCCGTCCGTCCTACGGCGGCGACCGCGACCGCGGCAGCCGCTTCGAGGGTCGGCGTGACGACCGGCGGGACGACCGCCGCGACGGTGGCTACGACGACCGCCGGGGCAACTTCGAGCCGGTCCGCCGGCTGCCGATCCCGGAGGACGTCACCGGTTTCGAGATCGACGCGGACGTGCGCCAGGACCTGAAGAGCCTGCCGAAGACCCTCGCCGACGACGTCGCCCGCAACCTGGTGATGGTCGCCCGCCTGCTCGACACCGAGCCGGAGGAGGCCTACAACTACTCGCGGGTCGCCCTGCGGCTGGCGTCGCGGGTCGCCTCCGTCCGCGAGGCGGCCGGCTTCGCCTCGTACATGACGCAGCGTTACGCCGAGGCGCTGACCGAGTTCCGGGCCGCGCGCCGGATGACCGGCCGGGCCGACCTGTGGCCCGTGATGGCCGACTGCGAGCGCGGCCTCGGCCGTCCGGAGCGGGCGCTGGCGATGGCCGGCGAGCCCGAGGTCAAGCAGCTGGACAAGGCCGGTCAGGTCGAGATGCGCCTGGTCGCGGCGGGTGCCCGCAGCGACATGGAGCAGTTCGACGCGGCCGTGGTGACCCTGCAGAGCCCGGAGCTGGCCTCCAGCGCGGTGCACCCGTGGACGGCCCGGCTGCGGTACGCCTACGCCGAGGCGCTGATCGCGGCCGGCCGTGCCGACGAGGCCCGGGACTGGTTCGCCAAGGCGGCGGAGGCCGACACCGACGGTGCGACCAACGCCTCCGAGCGCCTCGCCGAGATCGACGGGCTCGAGTTCGTGGACACCCTCGACCCGGAGCTGGCCGAGGACGAGAACGGTGCCGAGGACGAGCGGGACGAGGAGCCGGCGGCGAGCTCGCGGCCGACCGTCGCGCCCGACGAGGTCGGCGACGACCGGGTGATCTACGAGGACGACGAGGACGTCGAGGAGTACTACGACGAGGACGACCTCGAGATCGACGAGGACGAGGACGACGAGGCCCGCCCGGCGCGCTCCGAGGACGAGCGCCGCTGACCGGCACCCCGCCGATACGCCGAGGGCCCCACCGCAGCTGCGGTGGGGCCCTCGGCGTATCCCCGTGGGCGGGCGGTCAGCCCAGTTGCAGGCTCCGGAGCACCAGGCCGGTGGCCGGCTTGGGGCCGAAGGAGGTCGACTTGCGCGGCATGGTGACGCCCTGCTCCGCCAGCCGCCGCACCACCCGCTCCTCGACCGGATGCAGCAGCACGGCGGTGCCGCCGGAGCGGGCGGCCTCGCGCTCGGCGCCCTCGGCCGAGTGCAGGTAGCCGATGTCGTCGGGGCCGTCCGGGATCCGCCAGGTGTGGTCCAGCAGCGTCGCGTGCAGCACGGTGGCGTCCAGGTGGCGCCACTCCTGCGGCCGGTCGGTGCGGACGGTGGCGGAGAGCAGCGCCTCCTCCGGTTCGCCGATCAGCCAGAAGGTGCCGTCCCCGGCGGTGAGCAGGAAGGCGTTGCCGCCGTGCCGCTTGGCGTCCGCGAGCGCCTCCAGGGCGGCGGGCAGCGGGCCGGGGACCTCCTTGACCTGCCAGTGCTCGGCCAGCCCGGCGAGTGCCTCGGCGATCGGCAGCCGGTAGAGCACCCGGTGGATCGCCCGGACCTGGAGCGGGTAGCGGGCGGTGTCGACCAGCAGCACCAGGCCGCGGTCCCACGGGCTGCGCGGAAGGTGGCGGTGCTCGCGCTGGAGCCGCAGGTACATCTCCCAGCGGTGGTGCCCGTCGGCGATCAGGGCCCGGCAGGTGCTCAGGTCCCGGCCGACCGTGGCCAGGTCGAGCGGGGAGGTGACCGCCCACAGGCGGTGGTCGGTGCCGTCCGAGGTGGTGGTGGACAGCAGCGGTTCGCCCTGCACGGCCCGCTCGATCACCAGGGCCGCGCCGCCGTTGCCCCGGTAGGTCAGCAGCAGCGGTTCGAGGTTGGCCTTGGTGGTGCGCATCAGCCCCACCCGGTCGGCCACCGGTCTGGGCATCACGTCCTCGTGCGGGAGGACCACGCCGGCCTCGCGCCCGCTGACCGCGAGGGCGCCGATCAGGCCGCGCTGCAGCACGCCGCCGGCGGGGGCGCCGGGCTCGTGGGTGCGCTGCTCGTAGACGTACAGCGCCGGGTGCGGGTCCGGGGCGAGGACGCCCTCGCGCTGCCACTGGGCGAGCAGGCGGGCGGCGTGCCGGTAGCGGGTGTCGCGGTCGGGCCGGTCGCCGCTGTCCTCGGGCTCGGGGCGCGGCAGGATCAGCCGGACGATGTTGTGGGGGTCGCCGGTCTCCAGGTCGAGTCGCCGGTTGGGGTCGACGACGTCGTACGGGGGCGAGGTGACCGCGGCGAGCGTGCCGACCCGGTCGGGGACGTAGCGCAGGCCGCGGAAGGGGGACAGGGAGAGGCCGGCGGTGGCGACGTGCCCGGGGTCCCCGGGGCCGCCGGTCGCAGGCTCGGCGCCGCTTTCGGCACTGGGTGCACTCATTGTGGGCATGTTAGTCGGGGTATGGGTGTTGAGTGATCGAAAGTGCTCGGTGCCGCTCAGCCGGATCGAGCGGGGAGCTCCGGGAACGAGGTACGGCATGAGTGGTGGGCAGGAGCGGCCGACCGGCGGGGGCCAGGACGGCCGGGAGCCGGTGCCCGGCCCGGGCGAGCCCGAGGGCGACGTGTACGACTGGTACCGGCGGGGCGTACGGCTGCTGGACGAGCGCCACCCGGCGGCCGCCGTCCAGCTGCTCGCCCGGGCGGCGCTGGCCGAGCCGCAGTCGCTCAGCATCCGGGAGGCACTGGCTCGGGCGCAGTTCGACGCGGGCGCGTACCGGGAGGCGCTGGAGAACTTCCGGGCCGTGGCGCTGGCCGATCCGTCCGACGACTACGCTCAGTTCGGCTGGGGCGTGGCCGCGGCGCGCCTCGGCGACTTCGAGAGCTCGGCCGAGCACCTGGCCCTGGCGGTCGCGATGCGGCCGGAGAACGCGCACTACCGCTCGGCGCTCCGGCAGTCCCGGGCCACCCTGGCGGCCAGGGCCGGCGCGTACGGACCGCTGCAGCCCGGTGCACCGGGCTACCTCGCCCCGCGGCAGGACGAGGGCGGCGCCCGCTGAACCCCGGCCGGGCGGCCAAGGACGACGGAACAGGGAGAGAGCCCGCATGACCAGCACGGCAGACGGCACCGCACGGACCGCACCGGGTGGCAGCGACCGCCCGCTGACCGAGGCGTACGACGTCGCGCTGCTCGATCTGGACGGCGTGGTCTACGCGGGCCCGCACGCGATCGAGCACGCGGTGGACTCGCTGGCGGCGGCCCGGGAGGCGGGCATGCGGCTGGCGTACGTCACCAACAACGCCTCCCGGCCGCCGCGGGTGGTGGCCGAGCACCTGACCGAGCTGGGCGCGCCGGCCGAGGCCTCGGACGTGATCAACTCCGCCCAGGCGGCGGCCCGGCTGGTCGCCGCGAAGGTGCCGGCCGGGTCGAAGGTGCTGGTGGTGGGCGGTGCGGGGCTGGTCGAGGCGCTGGCCGAGCACGACCTGGTGGCGGTCGGCTCGCTGGACGACGACCCGCTCGCGGTGGTGCAGGGCTACGACCCCTCGGTGGGCTGGCAGCAGCTGGCCGAGGCCTCGTACGCGGTGGCGAAGGGGCTGCCGTGGGTGGCCTCCAACACCGATCTGACGGTGCCGACCGCGCGGGGCATCGCGCCCGGCAACGGGACGCTGGTCGCGGCGGTGCGGACCGCCACCGGGGTCGAGCCGGAGGTCGCGGGCAAGCCGCTGCCGCCGATGCACCGGGAGACCGTGCTGCGGACCGGGGCGAAGCGGCCGCTGGTGGTCGGCGACCGGCTGGACACCGACATCGAGGGCGCCCACAACGGCGGGGTGGACAGCCTGCTGGTGTTCACCGGGGTCACCACCCCCGCGCAGCTGCTGACCGCCCCGCCCGAGCACCGGCCCACCTACCTGGCGGCCGACCTGCGCGGCCTGCTGACCGGGCAGCCGGCGGTGACCGCCGGCGCGGACGGCGAGTACCGCTGCGGCGGCTGGAGCGCCCGGGTGCTCGACGGCGCGCTGGTGGTCTCCGGCGACGGCACGGACCGCTACGACGGGCTGCGCGCGCTGTGCGGCGCCGCCTGGACCGCGCTGGACCGCGATGGTGCGCCTGCGGACGGCCGCAAGGCCATCGCCGAGCTGGGCTTCTGAGCCCGGGGCGGCCTCGGCACGCTCGTTGACGGCCGCTCGCCGGTTCTGCCAGGTTGGGGCGGACCAACGAGGGGGAACCATGGCACGGACCGTACTGACCAAGGGCGGCAACGCCCCGCTGCCCGGCGCGACGGTGACGGTGACCGTCGGCGCGACCGGGGTGCCGGTGGACGTCTCGGCGCTGCTGGTGGGTGCCGGCGGGAAGGTGCGGGACGACCAGGACCTGGTCTTCTTCAACAACCCCTCGCGGGACGGGGTCTCGGTCGCCGGCCCGGTGGTCACGGTGCAGCCGGGCGCGGTGCCGGCCGGGGTCGAGTCGGTGGTCGTGGTGGCCAGCGTGGACGTGGACCGGCCCGGCGTGGTGTTCGACGCGGCGGGGACCCCGCGGGCCGTGGTGGCCTGTGCGGGGACGGAGTTGGAGTTCGCCCCGCCGGCGCTGACCGGCGGCGAGACCATCGTGGTGCTGGTGGAGCTGTACCGGCGCGGGGCGGAGTGGAAGGTCCGGGCGGTCGGACAGGGCTACGCGGGCGGGCTGGCGGCGCTGGCCACGGACTTCGGCGTGGACGTCGGGGAGGCCCCGGCGGCCGCGCCGGCGCAGGTCCCGCCACCCGCGCCGGCCCCGGTGCCGGTCGCGCCGCCGCTCCCGCCCGCCCCGCCGGCCGGGTACGGGCAGCAGCCGCCGGCGGCGTACGGCCAGCCGCAGCCGTACAGTCAGCCGCAGGCGTACGGGTCCCAGCCGCAGCCGTACGGTCAGCCGCCCGCCTACGGGCAGCCCCCGGTGCCGGCCGGGCCGGCGCCCGCGATCAGCCTGGAGAAGGTGCGGGCGACGGCGCCGGCGCTGCTGCAGAAGTACGAGTCGGCCGGGGTCTCGCTGGCCAAGCGGGGGATGACCGGGCACCGGGTCGCGGTCTACCTGGTGCTCGACTACTCGATCAGCATGCGGGGCTACTACGGCGACGGCAGCGCGCAGCACCTGGCCGAGCAGGTGCTCAGCCTGGCCGCGCACCTGGACGACGACGGCAGCGTGCCGCTGGTGCTGTTCTCCAACAAGGTCGAGCTGGTCACCGACATCCAGCTGGAGCGCCACCACGGGCGGATCGACGAGGCGCGGCGCTCGGTGCGGATGGGCGGCACCAGCTACGCGCCCGCGATGCAGGCCGTGCTCGACCTGCACGCGCGGCGCGGTGGCGGGGCCCCGGCCCTGGTGATCTTCCAGACCGACGGCGACCCCACCGACCGCAAGCAGACCGAGAAGTTGCTGAAGGACGTGTCGACGCTGCCGCTGTTCTGGCAGTTCGTCGGCTTCGGCGACCGCAAGGACCTGACCTTCCTGGCCGGTCTGGACGACCTGGTGGGCCGGGCGGTCGACAACGCGGACTTCGTCGCGGTCGGCCCGCAGCCGAGGGCGTGGCCGGACGAGGCGCTCTACGACGCGCTGATGGCGGAGTTCCCGCGCTGGCTGGCGGAGGCCAGGGCGCGGGGCATCGTCCGCTGAGCGGACGCCGGGGCCGGCGCGGCCGGCGGGCCGGGCGGGTCAGAGCAGCGAGCGCAGCCGCAGCAGGTCGCGGAACCCGGCTTCCAGCTTGACCCGGCCGGACGCCCAGGCGGAGGCGAAGTTGAGCCGGCCGCCGACCATGGCCACCAGGTCGTCGCCGGCCATCGCCAGCCGGATCTCGGCCCGCTCGGCCGGTGCCCCGGGGGCGCTGGTGATGTCCTGGATCCGGCCGTCCCGCAGCCGCCCGGAGAAGGTGAGGTCCAGGTCGGTGATCCAGCAGCTCAGCGAGCGGTCGAGTGCCGCCGCCTTGCGCACGCCGCCCTCGGCCCGGGACATCGTGCGGCTGAGCTGCTCCAGGGCCTCGCGGCACTCCTCGATGCTGGCCATGGTCTTCGGCGGCTCCCGTCGGCTGCGGCTCTGCTGGGCGACCGTCCGGCGGTGGTCCGGTGCACGGCCGCCGGTCGGCGTTCCACGCTATCGCAGCGGGAGGTCGGCCGATCGGCCCCGCAGGGGCGGGAACGTGCAGCGGGCCCGGGGGAGGAGAGGGTAGCGTCGGGGGCAGGTGGCGGCCTCCGAGGGCCAGACAGGCCCTGGGCCGGGCCGCCGCGGAGCTGGGCGCCGGTCGGCGCCGGAGGAGGCGGGCGGATGCTGCGGGATGCGGTGCGGGGTGCGGTGGCGGTCGCCACGGTGGTCGCCGAGGAGACCGGCAGGCGGGTGCTGACCACGGCGACCGGGCTGCTGGAGCGCGGCGGGGTGGACGTCTCCGCGGTGGAGCGGGTGATCACCGAGCAGTTCCCGCCGTCCGGGCGGTCGCTGCAGAACCTCGCCCAGGAGGCGGTCACCGCCGGCCGGGCCGGGGTGGACCTGGCGGTCGGCGTCGCGCGGAGCGAGGCGGAGCGGATCTTCGAGCGCGTCGGTGACCAGGTGATGAAGGTCGGCGTGGTGCTCAGCTTCCTGGAGAGCCAGCTGCGGGACACCGAGGAGAAGCCCGCCGAGCAGTCCGACGCCCGGTCGCAGGCCCCCACGCCGCCGGCGCCGCGGGCCGAGGGCCTGTTCGAGGCGGGCTGGGACGACGAGGAGTGGGGCGGCACGGCGGACGAGGTGCCGGCGGACGCCTGGGCGGTGCCGGACCCGGCCGACCCGGTGGTCGCGACCCCGGCCGAGCAGCCGCCCGCGAAGGGCGCACCGGTGAGCGGGCCGAAGAAGGCACCGGCGAAGAAGGCTCCGGCAAGGAAGGCTCCGGCGAAGAAGGCACCCGTCAGGAAGGCCGACGGCGTACCTGCCGGGGACGGCGCGGCGAAGCAGACGGCTCCCGAGCCGAGCGGCGCGAAGAAGGCCTCCGCCAAGAAGACCACGGCCAAGAAGGCGACCGCGAAGAAGACCGTCACCCGCAAGGCGGTCGCCACCCCCGCCGAGACGCCGGCCGCCCGCAAGGCGGCCGCCAGGAAGACCGTGGTGCGCAAGGCGACCTCTTCCCGGGCCGAGCCGCGGCCGGGTACCGATGGCTGAGCCGGGCCCGTCGTCCGGGGCCGGGCCCACCGCGACCGGCCACCCCGGCGTGGACGCCGCGCTCGCCCGGCTGGAGGCGCTGGACGGGGTGGAGACCGAGGCACACGTCGCGGTGTACGAAGATGTTCACCAGCGGTTGACGCAGACCCTGGCCGCGCTCGACCACGAGCAGAGCCGCCAGGAACAGCAGTAGGCACGGCAGTAGGAGCTGAAGCAGCAGTGGCAGTGGCACGACGCCGACTCGACGCGGAGCTGGTCCGCCGCAACCTGGCCCGTTCGCGGGAGCACGCCAGCGAGCTGATCGCGGCCGGTCGGGTGACGGTCGGCGGCGCCACCGCGACCAAGCCGGCCACCCAGGTGGAGACCTCGGCCGCGGTGGTGGTGGCGAAGGACGACAGCGACCCGGACTACGTCTCGCGCGGCGGCCACAAGCTGGCCGGGGCGTTCGCCGCCTTCGTCCCGCAGGGCCTGGTGGTCGAGGGCCGCCGCGCGCTCGACGCGGGCGCCTCCACCGGCGGCTTCACCGACGTGCTGCTGCGGACCGGCGCCGCCCACGTGCTGGCCGTGGACGTCGGCTACGGCCAGCTGGCGTGGTCGCTGCAGAGCGACGAGCGGGTCACCGTGATGGACCGCACCAACGTGCGCGAACTGAGCCTGGAGCTGATCGGCGGGACGGCGGTCGACCTGGTGGTGGGCGACCTCTCGTTCATCTCGCTCGGCCTGGTGCTGCCGGCGCTGGCGGGCTGCTGCGCGCCCGACGCGGACCTGGTCATGATGGTCAAGCCGCAGTTCGAGATCGGCAAGGAGCGGCTCGGCAGCGGCGGTGTGGTGCGCAGCCCCCAGCTGCGGGCCGAGACGATCCGTCAGGTGGCGGCCCAGGCCTGGGAGTCGGGTCTCGGGGTGCGGGCGGTGACCGCGAGCCCGCTGCCGGGGCCGTCCGGCAACGTCGAGTACTTCCTGTGGCTGCGCCGCGGCGCGCCGCCGTTGGATCCGGCCGAGGCGGACCGGGCCGTGGAGGAGGGCCCCCGATAGGGTGCTCGGCAGACGTCCGAACGCCGCGCGCAGGGCCGCGGCCGGGACCGGCTCAAGGGCGAACCGGCAGACGTGAGGGAGAGGGCAGCGGGCATGAGTGACGGACGTACGGTCTTCCTGATCGCGCACACCGGACGGGAGGCCGCGCTGCGCAGCGTCGAGGCGCTGGTCCACGGCCTGCTGAAGGCCGGGATCAGAATCCGGCTGCTGGCCTCGGAGGCGGTCGACCTCGACCTGCCGGAGGGCGTCGAGCGGGTGACCGGTGGCCCGGGGGCGGCGGCCGGCTGCGAGCTGATCCTGGTCGCGGGGGGCGACGGGACGCTGCTGCGCGGTGCCGAGCTGGCCCGCGAGTCCGGGCTGCCGATGCTCGGCATCAACCTGGGCCGGGTGGGCTTCCTGGCGGAGGCGGAGCGGGACGACCTGGCGGTGGTGGTCGAGCGGGTGGTCGACGCCGACTACGAGGTCGAGGAGCGGATGACGATCGACGTCCTGGTGCGCACCAACGGCGACGTGGTGCACGAGGACTGGGCGCTGAACGAGGCGTCGATCGAGAAGGCGGCCCGGGAGCGGATGCTCGAGGTGGTGACCGAGGTGGACGGCCGCCCGGTCTCCAACTTCGGCTGCGACGGGGTGGTCTGCGCGACGCCGACCGGTTCGACGGCGTACGCCTTCTCCGGCGGCGGTCCGGTGGTGTGGCCGGAGGTGGAGGCGCTGCTGATGGTGCCGATCAGCGCGCACGCGCTGTTCGCCCGGCCGTTGGTGACCTCGCCCGCGTCGGTGCTGGCGGTGGAGGTGCAGCCGAAGACCCCGCACGGGGTGCTCTGGTGCGACGGCCGGCGTTCGGTCGAACTCCCGGCCGGGGCGCGGGTGGAGGTGCGCAAGGGCCGGATCCCGGTCCGGCTGGCGCGGCTGCACCGGGCCCCGTTCACCGACCGGCTGGTGGCCAAGTTCGCGCTGCCGGTGACGGGTTGGCGCGGGCGTTCGCAGACCCGCTGACCGGATGGGTGTCGATCGGCTTCCTGGCGCCGTGGTCCGATAGGGCGTCAGGAAGCTCACCCGGTGGCGGTGTTCAGGCGGCGGACGGGGCGTCCTGCGCCGTTCCGCCGTAGCCGCCCCGGGCGGCCTGGGCGGCGGCCTCGGCCAGCCGGGCCACCGCCTCCGGGGCGGCGGCGGGCGGCACGGTCAGCGGGATCCGCAGGTAGTCCTCGAAGGCGCCGTCCACGCCGAACCGCGCGCCGGCCGCCAGCCGGACGCCGGTGCGCTCGCCGGCCCGGGCGAGGGCGGTGCCGGACACCCCGCCGGTGGCCAGCCAGAGCGCCAGGCCGCCCGGCGGCATCGCGAAGCTCCAGCCGGGCAGCTGCCGGCCGAGCTCGCCGGCCAGCGCCTCGGCGCTGGCGCGCAGCCGTTGGTGCTGGTGCGCGCGGACCTCGGGCAGCCGGTCGGTGAGCAGGGCGGCGGCGATCAGCTGGTCCAGCACCGGGGTGCCGATGTCGCTGAACGCCCGGTTCGCGGCCAGTTCCCGGACCAGGGCGGGGGCGGCGCGCAGCCAGCCGATCCGCAGTCCGCCCCAGAACAGCTTGCCGGCCGAGCCGACGGTGACCACCTGCGCCGAGCGGTCCAGCGCGGCCAGCGGCCGTGGGAGGGCGGAGTCCGGTACGCCCCAGCCGAGTTCGGCGGTGGTCTCGTCGACCAGCACGGTGGTGCCGGCGGCCCGGGCGTCGGCCAGCAGGTGCCGGCGCTGCTCCTCGTCGATCAGCGCGCCGGTGGGGTTGTGGAAGTCGGGGATCACGTACGCCAGCCGGGGGGCGGCGCCGCGCAGCACCCGCTGCCAGTCGCCGTGGCTCCAGCGGGTGGGCCCGGCGGGGCCGTCGGGGCGGGCCAGCGGGACGGGGACCAGCCGGGCGCCGCCCCGGCGCAGCGCCTGCAGGGTGTGGGCGTAGCTGGGGGCCTCGACGGCGACCCGGTCGCCGCGGCCGAGCAGGGCGCGGCGGGCCAGGTGGAGGGCGCCCATCGCGCCGGTGGTGATCAGGATCTGGTCGGGGGTGGTGGGCAGTCCGCGGTCGGTGAAGCGGCGGGCGACGGCCTCCCGGAGCACCGGGACGCCGGTGGGGTAGTGGCCGTGCCCGGCGGCGTAGGCGGGCAGTTGCTCCAGGGCGCGGGCGGCGGCCTCGCCGAGGTACGGCTGCGGGGCGGGCAGGGCGGCGACGCCCAGGTCGACGGTGTCGGGCTGGTCCGGCGGGACGGGGTGCAGGGCGTCGGTGGGCGGCCGGCTGCCCTCGGGCAGGGTGGTCCAGCTGCCGGCGCCGCGGCGGCTGTGGAGGTAGCCCTCGGTGCGCAGGGCCTCGTAGGCGGCGGCGACCGTGGTGCGGCTGACGCCGAGCTCGGCGGCGAGTTCCCGTTCGGCGGGCAGCCGGGTGCCGACCGGGAGCCGGCCGTCGGCGACCAGGGCGCCGATCCGGTCGGTCAGGGTGCGGTAGGCCGTCGGGCGTCCGGGGCGGTCGGGTACGCGGGCGGTGCGCAGCAGCCGGGCGAGGGCGGGCGGGGTGAGGGTGCTGTGCCAGTCGGACATCGCTACCGGTCCACTTTCCTCGGATTGGCCCTGTGACGGCTTCGGGTGGCCCTTCCATGATGGCAGTGCGGCCCGCTCGGGCGTCAAGCACTTCGTGTGGTGGAGGAGATCCCATGACCATGACCGCTCCCAGACCGGCCTGGTCCACCGACGCGCCCGCGCGGCGCTTCGGCCAGCTGCTGGTCGGGCTGGTGCTCTACGGGACGAGCATGGCGCTGATGCTGCGCGCCTCGCTCGGCGCCAACCCCTGGGACGTCCTGCACCAGGGTCTGAGCAAGCACCTGGGGCTGAGCGTGGGCGCCTGGGTGACCATCACCGGCGCCTGCGTGCTGCTGCTGTGGATACCGCTGCGGCAGCGGCCCGGGGTGGGCACGATCGGCAACGTGCTGGTGCTCGGCGCCGCGATGGACCTCACCCTCGGCCTGGTCGACGCGCCCGGCGCGCTGCCCGCCCGGGTGCTGCTGCTGGCCACCGGGATCGTGCTGAACGGACTGGCCACCGGCCTCTACATCGGGGCCCGGCTGGGCCCCGGCCCGCGGGACGGCCTGATGACCGGGCTGCACCGGCGCACCGGGCGCTCGCTGCGGCTGATCCGCACCGGGATCGAGCTGGTGGTGCTGCTGGTCGGCATCACCCTCGGCGGCACCTTCGGGGTCGGCACGGTGGCGTACGCGCTGGCCATAGGCCCGCTGGCGCAGTTCTTCCTGCGCTGGTGCACGGTCCCGGCGCCGGCCGCGGCGGGAGCGCCCGAAGCCGCCCGGAAGGGATGAACTTGGGCATCCGACCCCGCCGCTCGTCGCGCGGTGTGGGCAGAACCTCGTAAGGTCGTCTCCGTGTTGGACGAGATGCGGATACGAGATCTTGGTGTCATCGACGACGCCGTGGTCGAACTGGCACCGGGATTCACCGCCGTGACGGGCGAGACCGGTGCGGGCAAGACCATGGTGGTGACCAGCCTCGGCCTGCTGCTCGGCGGCCGGGCCGACCCCGGGCTGGTGCGGCGGGGCGCGGAGCGGGCCGTGGTGGAGGGTCGCCTCACGCTGCCCGCCGGCTCCCCGGTGGTCGCGCGCGCCCTGGAGGCCGGCGCCGAGCTGGAGGACGGTGAGCTGCTGGTCAGCCGCACGGTCTCCGCCGAGGGCCGCTCGCGCGCCCACGTGGGCGGCCGCTCCGTCCCGGTCGGCCTGCTCGCCGAGCTCGGCGAGGACCTGGTCGCCGTGCACGGCCAGACCGACCAGCAGCGGCTGCTGCGCCCCTCCCGGCAGCGCGGCGCGCTGGACCGCTACGCGGGCGAGCACGTCGCCGAGCCGCTGGCCCGCTACCGCGAGACCTACCGCCTGCTGCGCGAGGTCACCACGACCCTGGCCGAACTGACCACCCGGGCCCGCGAGCGCGCCCAGGAGGCGGACCTGCTGCGCTTCGGCCTGGACGAGATCGCCGCCGCCGAGCCGGTGGCCGGCGAGGACGCCGAGCTCGCCGCCGAGGCCGAGCGACTCGGCCACGCCGACTCGCTCTCCTCCGCGGCCACCCTGGCGCACGCCGCGCTGGCCGGTGACCCCTCCGACCCGGAGGGGGTGGACGCGGGCACCCTGGTCGCCCAGGCCCGCCGCGCCGTGGACGCGGTCCGCCACCACGACGAGCGCCTCGCCGCCCTCGCCGACCGGTTGAACGAGGTCGGCTACCTGCTCACCGACGTGGCCGGCGACCTGGCCGGCTACGCGGACGACCTGGACGCCGACCCGGTCCGGCTGGCCGCCGTCGAGGACCGCCGGGCCGTGCTCGTCCAGCTGCTGCGCAAGTACGCCGGCCCCGAGGGCACCCTGGCCGAGGTGCTGGCCTGGGCCGAGGCCGGCGCCGTCCGGCTGCTCGAGCTGGACGGCGACGACGAGCGGATCGACGAGCTGGGGGCCCGCGAGGGCGCGCTGCGCACCGAACTGGCCGCGCTGGCCGCCGAGGTGTCCGCCGCCCGGTCCGCCGCGGCCGACAAGTTCGCCGCCGCGGTCTCCGCGGAACTCGCCGAACTCGCCATGCCGCACGCCCGGGTGACCTTCGCGATCAGCCGGACCGAGGACCCGTCCGGGCTGGAGGTGGGCGGCCGCACGGTCGCGTACGGCTCGCACGGCGTGGACGAGGTCGAGGTGCTGCTCGCGCCGCACCCGGGCGCGCAGCCCCGGCCGATCGCCAAGGGCGCCTCCGGCGGCGAGCTGTCCCGGGTGATGCTTGCGGTCGAGGTGGTCTTCGCCGGGGCCGACCCGGTGCCCACCTACCTGTTCGACGAGGTCGACGCCGGCGTCGGCGGCAAGGCGGCGGTGGAGATCGGCCGCCGGCTGGCCAAACTGGCCCGCAGCGCCCAGGTCGTGGTGGTCACCCACCTCCCGCAGGTGGCCGCGTTCGCCGACCGGCACCTGGTGGTGGAGAAGACCAACGACGGCACCGTCACCCGCAGCGGCGTCAAGGCGCTCACCGACGAGGAGCGGGTGCGCGAACTCTCCCGGATGCTGGCCGGCCTGGAGGACTCCGAGCTGGGCCGGGCGCACGCCGAGGAACTGCTCGCCGCCGCCCGCGCCCCGCGCACCGGCTGACGCACCGCCCGACCCCGGCCCGGTCGACACCCCTGACCAGGGCCGGGGAGACCGTCCGGCCCCGGACGCACGCCCATCGGCGACGCGCCCGCAGGCCCGGCCGACTGTCCAAGCACCCGCCCGACCTGGCATGGTGGCGGCTGGACATTGGCTTTCCAGTCCCGAGCGCCGTCCGGGGGCCACAGCCTTCGGCGGCGTGAGTCGAGTGATCGAGTCGGAGCGAGACGACGTGGAGCATTCCGCCACCCGGGGCACCGCGGCCGCCCAGGAATCGGGGCAGCTGCAGGTGGTGCTCGTCCTGTCAGCCGCCACGGGCGGCATCGGAGCGCACGTCCGCTCCCTCGCCCAGGGCCTGGTCGCGCACGGGGTCGGGGTGACGGTCTGCGCGCCGGCCGGCACCGACGAGCTGTTCGGCTTCTCCCGGGCCGGGGCCCGGTTCCACCAGGTGGAGATCACCCCGACCGCCGGCGCCCGCAGCGACGCGGCCGCGATCGGGGAGCTGCGCCGGGCCTTCACCGGCGCCGACGTGGTGCACGCCCACGGCATGCGGGCCGGCCTGCTGGCCGACCTCGCGCTGCGCACCGCGGGCCGCTTCCCGGGCCTGCGCCCGCAGACCCCGCTGGTGGTCACCTCGCACCACGCGATGCTCTCCACCGGGATGGAGCGCCGGCTCCAGCGGCTGCTGGAGCGCCGGGTGGTGCGCGCCGCCGACCTGGTGCTCGGAGCCTCCTCGGACCTGGTCGCCCGGGCCCGCGAGCTGGGCGCCACCGACGCCCGGCTCGGGCCGATCGCGGCCCCGCCGATCCCGCCCGGCGAGCTGGACCGGACCGCCGCCCGGGCGGCGCTGCTCGGGGACCGCGCGGAGCGCCCGGTGGTGCTGGCGGTCGGCCGGCTGGTGCCGCAGAAGTCCTTCGGGCTGCTGCTGGACGCGGTCCGCCGGCTGACCGGCCCCGAGCCGCTCATCGTGATCGCCGGCGACGGCCCGGAGGCCCAGCAGCTGCGCGAGCGGATCGCCGCCGAACGGCTGCCGGCCGAGCTGCTCGGCTACCGCACCGACGTGCCCGACCTGCTGGCCGCCGCCGACGTGGTGGTGCTCAGCAGCCGCTGGGAGGCCCGCTCGCTGGTGGTCCAGGAGGCCATGCGGGCGGGGGTGCCGGTGGTGTCCACCGCCGTCGGCGGGATCCCCGAACTGGTCGGCGACGCGGCCCTGCTGGTGCCCTACGGCGATGCGGCGGCGCTCGCCGAGGCGCTCGGCGAGCTGCTGTCCGAGCCCAAGCGCCGGACCGAACTCGCCGAGGCCGGCCGCCAGCAGGCGGCCACCTGGCCGGACGAGGCCGCCACCGTGGCGCAGGTGCTGTCCACGTACGACGAGCTCGTCCAGCGCGGCTGACCGCCCGCCGCCGGGCCCGAGCCGGCGGTCAGCGGGCGGCCCCGGTGGTGCGCGGGTCCGGCTGCGGGGAGAGGTAGGCGCCGGCGGCGGCGGAGAGCCGCAGCGCGGTGTCGATCAGCGGCACGTGGCTGAACGCCTGCGGGAAGTTGCCCACCTGGCGCTTCTCGCGCGGGTCCCACTCCTCGGCGAGCAGGCCGAGGTCGTTGCGCAGCGACAGCAGCCGGTCGAACAGCTCCCGGGCCTCGCCGACCCGGCCGATCATCGCCAGGTCGTCGGCCAGCCAGAACGAGCAGGCCAGGAACGCCCCTTCGTGCCCGGACAGCCCGTCGACGTTGTTGCCCTGGTCGTCGTGGGTCGGGTAGCGCAGCACGAAGCCGTCCTCGGTGGACAGTTCGCGCTGGATCGCCTCGATGGTGCCGATCACCCGCTTGTCGTCCGGCGGCAGGAAGCCGACCTGCGGGATGAGCAGCAGCGAGGCGTCCAGCTCCTGGCCGCCGTAGTACTGGGTGAAGGTGTTGCGCTCGGCGTCGTAGCCCTTCTCGCAGACCTCGCGGTGGATCTCCTCGCGCAGCGCCAGCCAGCGCTCCAGCGGGCCTTCGGCGGGGCTCTGCTCGATCAGCTTGATGGTCCGGTCGACCGCGACCCAGGCCATCACCTTGGAGTGCACGAAGTGCCGGCGCGGGCCGCGCACCTCCCAGATGCCCTCGTCCGGCTCGCGCCAGTGCTGCTCCAGGTACGTGATCAGCTTCAGCTGGAGCTGGTGCGCGTGGTCGTTGCGGACCAGGCCGGTCATGTGGCCCAGGTGCAGGGCCTCGACCACCTCGCCGTAGACGTCCAGCTGGAGCTGGCCGGCCGCGCCGTTGCCGACCCGGACCGGGGTGGAGCCCTCGTAGCCGGGCAGCCAGTCCAGCTCGGACTCGGTCAGCTCGCGCTCGCCCGCGATGCCGTACATGATCTGGAGGTTCTCCGGGTCGCCGGCGACGGCGCGCAGCAGCCACTCGCGCCAGGCCTTGGCCTCCTCGCGGTAGCCGGTGCGCAGCAGCGAGGAGAGGGTGATCGCGGCGTCCCGCAGCCAGGTGTAGCGGTAGTCCCAGTTGCGCTCGCCGCCGAGGTCCTCGGGCAGCGAGGTGGTGGGGGCGGCGACGATGCCGCCGGTGGGGGCGTAGGTGAGTCCCTTGAGGGTGATCAGGGAGCGGACCACGGCCTCCCGGTAGGGGCCCTGGTAGGTGCACTGGGCGACCCAGTCGTGCCAGAAGCGGGCGGTCGCGGTGAGCGCGTCCTCCGGGTCGGGCGCGGCGGGCGCGGCGAGGTGCGAGGCCTGCCAGGTGAGGGCGAAGGCGATCCGCTCGCCCTCGTCGACGGTGAAGTCGGCGTAGGTGGTGAGGTCGCGGCCGTAGGTCTCGGCCTGGCCGTCCAGCCAGACCGAGTCCGGTCCGGCGACGGCGACCGTGCGGTGGCCGCCGTCGGCCTGCTCGACCCGGTGCACCCAGGGCACGATCCGGCCGTAGCTGAAGCGCATCCGCAGCGCCGAGCGCATCCGGACCCGGCCCTTGACGCCCTCCACGATCCGGATCATCTGCGGCACGTCCGGGGTGCCGAGCAGGTGCCGGGGCGGCATGAAGTCGATCACCCGGACGGTGCCGCCCTGGGTGTCCCACTCGTTCTCCAGGATCAGCGAGTCGCCGCGGTAGCGGCGCCGGTCGCTGGGCAGCGCGGGGGCGGCGGCGGTGACCGGCGGGACCCGCAGGTCGCCGGTGTCGGTGAAGGCGTCGGACGGCTGCGGCGGGGTCGAGGGGGCGCCCACCGGCTCGGCCGGGCCGATCCGCCAGAACCCGTGTTCATCGGTCCCCAGCAGGCCGGCGAAGACCGCCGGCGAGTCGAATCTGGGCAGGCAGAGCCAGTCGACCGCGCCGTCCCTGCTGACGAGCGCGGCGGTCTGCATGTCTCCGATGAGTGCGTAGTCCTCGATACGGCCGGCCACGTGGTTCTCCAGTTCGCAAGATGTGCTCGGCGACGACCGACGGCGGAGCGCGAGGTCTGCGGGGCCGGAGTGCTCGTGGCCGGGCACCGTGCGAGGCCCCTGGGGGTGGAGGGACTCGTGGGGTGTCCGCACGGGGTCCGATGGGGCCCCCGGGGCGAGCGAGCTGAACTGGTACGGGAGGTTTCCGGTCGCGCATCGGGGACCGAGAGGCGCCGTCCGGACCCCCTCGCCCTCCGCGTGCTCTGCTGTCGGCGATGCGTCCGTGCAGGATACGTCGAGTGGCCGGGCGGGGGCACGCGGAGCGGCTCCCGTCCGGACGCACTCACACCAATAGATCAACAGTGACGTGGAGCGGGGCAGCAGGAAATCACCCGGTCCGGCCATCCGGAGATGATCCTTCCGGGCCATCCGGGTGGCCCGGTGCCACCGGGCCCGGACGCGCCCGGGGCGACCCCGCGGGGCGCGCCGGAGCCTCGCCGAACGCGTGCCGTCCGGGGCACTGATACCCTGGTATCCCGTGGACTGGTGGGAAAAACCACCCCGGATCCGCCGACTCGACGACCCCGCCGGGCACCCCGGCCGAGCATCGTCCCCCGTCACCGGGGGTCCGCTCCTCGTCGGTACGGACGGCGGAGCAGTCGGGTGAGCCCTCCACCGAGTCACTTCGACACGCGACCCACGGGAGCCCCCTCTTGGCACAGCCCCATTCCGGCAAGGCGGCCAGCAGCCGCGCCGTGACGACCAAGCACCTCTTCGTCACCGGGGGTGTCGCCTCTTCGCTCGGCAAGGGCCTCACCGCCTCCAGCCTCGGTGCGCTGCTCAAGGCCCGCGGCCTGCGCGTGACCATGCAGAAGCTCGACCCGTACCTCAACGTGGACCCGGGCACCATGAACCCGTTCCAGCACGGCGAGGTGTTCGTCACCGACGACGGTGCCGAGACCGACCTGGACATCGGCCACTACGAGCGGTTCCTGGACACCAACCTGCACGGCTCGGCGAACGTCACCACCGGCCAGGTGTACTCGACGGTGATCGCCAAGGAGCGCCGCGGCGAGTACCTGGGCGACACCGTCCAGGTGATCCCGCACATCACCAACGAGATCAAGTCCCGGATCCGCCGGATGGCGACCGAGGACGTCGACGTGGTGATCACCGAGGTCGGCGGCACCGTCGGCGACATCGAGTCGCTGCCGTTCCTGGAGGCGGTCCGCCAGGTCCGTCACGAGGTCGGCCGGGAGAACGTCTTCTTCGTGCACGTCTCCCTGCTGCCGTACATCGGCCCCTCGGGCGAGCTGAAGACCAAGCCGACCCAGCACTCGGTCGCCGCCCTGCGCAACATCGGCATCCAGCCGGACGCCATCGTGTTGCGCGCCGACCGCGAGGTGCCGCAGGCCATCAAGCGCAAGATCTCGCTGATGTGCGACGTGGACGAGGAGGCCGTGGTCGCGGCCATCGACGCCAAGTCCATCTACGACATCCCGAAGGTGCTGCACGGCGAGGGCCTGGACGCCTACGTGGTGCGCCGCCTCGACCTGGCCTTCCGGGACGTGGACTGGACCGTCTGGGACGACCTGCTGCGCCGGGTCCACGAGCCCCAGCACATCGTCAAGGTCGCGCTGGTCGGCAAGTACATCGACCTGCCCGACGCCTACCTCTCGGTCACCGAGGCGCTGCGGGCCGGCGGTTTCGCCAACAACGCCCGGGTCGAGATCAAGTGGGTGACCTCGGACGACTGCCTGACCCCCGAGGGCGCGCAGGAGCAGCTCGGCGACGTGGACGCGATCTGCATCCCCGGCGGCTTCGGCGACCGCGGTGTGGACGGCAAGGTCGCCGCCATCACCTACGGCCGGGAGAACCGGATCCCGCTGCTGGGCCTGTGCCTGGGCCTGCAGTGCGTGGTCATCGAGGCGGCCCGCAACCTGGCCGGCCTGCCCGAGGCCAACTCCACCGAGTTCGACGCGGCCGCCAAGTACCCGGTCATCTCCACCATGGCCGAGCAGCTGGCGATCGTGGACGGCAAGGGCGACCTGGGCGGCACCATGCGGCTCGGCCTCTACCCGGCCAAGCTCGCCGAAGGCTCGATCGTCCGCGAGGTGTACGGCGGCGAGCAGTACGTGGACGAGCGCCACCGCCACCGCTACGAGGTCAACAACGCCTACCGCGCCGACCTGGAGAAGACCGGCCTGCAGTTCTCCGGCCTGTCCCCGAAGGGCGACCTGGTGGAGTACGTCGAGTACCCGCGCGAGGTGCACCCCTACCTGGTCGCCACCCAGGCGCACCCGGAGCTGAAGTCGCGTCCGACCCGCCCGCACCCGCTGTTCGCGGGCCTGGTCGCGGCCGCGATCAAGATCAAGACCGACGCCCGCTAGGGCCGGTGCTGCCGGACGGCGGCCGTACGGGATCCCCCGTACGGCCGCCGTTCTGTTGTCGCGCCCCGGCTCCGATGGCATAGATTGTGTCGTACTGACGAAAAGGGGAGTCGTGATGACCGAGGTGCAGCAGCAGATCCGGGACCTGGAGGAGCAGTGGCCCGTCCGCTCCAGCGAGACCCCGTTCCAGGGCAGGGTCACCGGCGTGCGGACCGACGAGGTGCTGATGCCCGACGGCAGCTACGCCCGCCGTGACTACCAGACCCACCCCGGCTCGGTCTCGGTGCTCGCGCTGGACGAGCACCAGCGGGTGCTGATCCTGCGCCAGTACCGCCACCCGGTCCGCCAGCGGCTGTGGGAACTGCCCGCCGGCCTGCTCGACGTGCCGGGCGAGAACCCGCTGCACGCCGCCCAGCGCGAGCTGTACGAGGAGGCCCACTGCAAGGCCGGCGAGTGGCGGGTGCTGGTCGACTTCTACACCTCGCCCGGCGGCACCGACGAGGCGCTGCGGCTCTTCCTGGCCACCGACCTGGCCGAGGTCGAGGGCGAGCGCTACGCCGCGCACGGCGAGGAGCTGGAGATCGAGACCGCCCGGGTGCCGGTCGAGGAGCTGGTCCGGCTGATCCTGGCCGGCGGCCTGCACAACCCCACCCTGATCACCGGCACCCTCGCGCTGTACGCGGCGCTCAACGGCCCGGGCCTGGCCTCGCTGCGGCCGGCCGAGGCGCCGTGGCCGGCCCGCCCGTTCGACGCCGCCTGAGCCCGGCACCACCCCGCGCGGGCGGCGGCACGGTCGGCGGTCCGGCCGGTGGTTGATCCGGCGGGGTGATTTGCCGGTTGGTACTACCGCTGCGGCTCGGCTCGGCGCCGTGCTCGAACTACGCTTCGCGGACAGGGTCTGCTGGGCGACTGGTCGGGAGTGGCGCAGGTGGCGAGGAAGACGGCGACGATGGACGCACCGCCCACCGAGGCCGAGGTGCGCGACCGCCTCCCGGCGGGGGCGGCGCCGTTCGCCGGGCGCCGCACCGAACTGGCCGCGCTGGCCACCGCCGCCGCCCGGACCGTGCCCGGCCGCGGCCGGCTGGTGGTGCTGGCCGGCCGGCCCGGCTCGGGCCGCACCTCGCTCGCCGTGCAGTACGCGCGCTCGGTCGCGGCGGACCACCCGGACGGGCTGCTGTTCGCCCGGATGTCCGCACCGGACGGCAGCCCGGTGCCGCCCGGCCGGGCCGCCCGCCGGCTGCTGGAGCAGCTGGACGCGGTGCCCGCGGGGCTGCTGCCGGCCGACCCGGCCGCCGAGGACCCGGCCTGCGCGGCGCTGCGCACGGCACTCGCCGGCCGCAAGCTGCTGGTGCTGCTGGACGAGGTCCGCGAGGGCGCCCAGCTGCTGCCGCTGCTCACCGAGGAGCCCGGCTGCCTGGTGCTGGCCACCACGGCCGGCCCGCTCACCGGCATCGACGCGATCGACCCGGTGATCCTCGGCGGCCTCGACCAGGGCGCCGCCGTGGACCTGCTCGGCGAGCTGATCGGCGGCACCCGGATCAGCTGCGACCCGGTCGGCGCCGCCGACCTCGCCGAGGCCTGCACCTCCCGCCCCGCCGCGCTGCGCCTGGTGGCCGGCCGGCTGCGCGCCGACGCCCGTGCCTCGGTCACCGACGCGGCCGCCGAGCTGGCGCCCGCCGTACCCGCCGCCGCCCCGCAGGCGCCGAAGTCGCGCGGCGCCACCAAGCCCCGGGGACGCGGCCCGGCGGCCGACCGGCGGCAGGCCAGGGAGCTGCTCCCGGCCGAGCCCGTACCGGTCGCGGACACCGATCCGCTGGTGGCCGCGTTCGGCCTGGTCTACCGCTCGCTGCCGGCGCCGGCCGCCCGGATGCTGCGGATGCTGACCCTGGCGCCCACCCAGACCGCAGACCTGCGGACGGCGTCCGCACTGGTCGGCTGCCCGGCCCCGGAGGCCGGCACGGTGCTGGAGAAGCTCGCCGCGCTGGAGCTGCTGGAGCGCGAGCCGGCCGCCGCCGACGGCACCGAACGCTACCGGGTGCCGGGCCGGCTGTACCCGCGGCTGGTCGAGCTGCGCTCGGAGCAGGACCGCCCGGCGGAGGTCGAACTGGCCCGCGCCCGGCTGCTGGAGCGGCTGGTCCGGCTGGTCGACTCGGCCCGGCTGCTGCTGGACCGCACCGCCGGTGGCAACCCCGACCCGCTGCCCGGCCCGCTGCGCCTGCGCACCCCCGCCCAGGCGGCCGGCTGGCTGGCCGAGGAGCGGGACCAGCTGCTGGACGCCGTCCGGGACGCGATCGGGCAGGGCGACCTGGACGGCTCCGCGGGCCGGCTGGTCACCGCCCTGCTGCGGGCCCTGCCGCTGACCGGCGCCGCCGCCCCGGCCGACCTCTACCAGCTGCACGAGCTGGTGCTGCGGGTGGCCGAGCGGCAGCAGGCCCCGCGCCGGGCCGCCGCCGCGCTGCTCAACCTCGGCGACCTGCAGGCCGCCGAGGGCCACTGGCCGCAGGCCGAGGAGCAGTACCGGGCGGCCCTGGACCGGGCCCGGGCGGCCGGCGACGAACCCGCCTGCGCCCGCGCCCTGGAGGGGACGGCGGGCTGCCACCGGGCGCTCGGCGACCCGGTCCGGGCGGCCGACTGGTACGGCCGGGCGCTGGCACTGCGGCAGAGCCTCGGCGAGCCCAGGGCCGAGGCCCGGCTGCTGGTGCGCACGGCCGAGGCGCACACCGCGCAGCGCCGCTTCGACGAGGCCGGGCGGGAGTACCGGGCGGCCGTCGCGGTGCTGCGCCGGCTGGGCGAGGAGGAGGCCGCGGCAGCCCTCTCGCAGGCCCTGGAACGCCTGCGGCGACTGGTCGACGGTGAGGGCATCGTCCAGGTTTCGGAGTAATGTCTGGAGTGGGTGATTTACCCCACGTTGACACCTAGATCGTGATGCAAGCCTACGAAACTGCCAATGTGTCCGGCAGATTTATTCACTTTGGAAGGCTGACGGATCCGCTGGGCTTCATTACACTCGACAGCAGTCGCGCAGCGATCCGTGCCCCGGCGTGTCCCGGAGGCTTCCCCGTGCGCGTCGCCCGCCGGTCTTCCCCGGCCGGGACCCCCAGGTAAGAGGGACGTGTTTAGCCGTGAAGGTCGGCATCCCCCGCGAGGTCAAGAACCACGAGTACCGCGTGGCCATCACGCCTGCCGGCGTGCATGAGCTGGTCCGCAACGGCCACGAGGTGTTCATCGAGGACAACGCCGGTGTCGGCTCCTCGATCCCGAACGAGGAGTACGTGGCCGCGGGTGCCACCATCCTCCCCACCGCCGACGAGGTCTGGGCCACCGCCGACCTGCTGCTGAAGGTCAAGGAGCCGATCGCGCAGGAGTACCACCGCCTGCGCAAGGGCCAGACCGTCTTCACCTACCTCCACCTGGCGGCCGACCGCGCCGGCACCGACGCCCTGGTCGCCTCCGGCACCACCGCGATCGCGTACGAGACCGTGCAGCTCGCCAACGGCGCCCTGCCGCTGCTCGCCCCGATGTCCGAGGTCGCGGGCCGGCTGGCCCCGCAGGTCGGCTCGTACCACCTGATGCGTCCGGCCGGCGGCCGCGGCACCCTGCCCGGCGGCGTGCCCGGCACCCACCCGGCGAAGGCGGTCGTCATCGGCGGCGGCGTCTCCGGCTGGCACGCGGCCACCATCGCCATCGGCATGGGCTACGACGTGACCCTGCTGGACCGCGACATCAACAAGCTGCGCGAGGCCGACAAGATCTTCGGTACGAAGATCAAGGCCATCGCCTCCAACTCCTTCGAGCTGGAGAAGGCCGTCATCGAGGCCGACCTGGTGATCGGCGCCGTGCTGATCCCGGGCGCCAAGGCCCCGAAGCTGGTCACCAACGAGCTGGTCTCCCGGATGAAGCCGGGCTCCGTGCTCGTCGACATCGCGATCGACCAGGGCGGCTGCTTCGAGGACTCCCGGGCCACCACGCACGCCGAGCCGACCTTCCAGGTCCACAACTCGGTCTTCTACTGCGTGGCGAACATGCCGGGCGCCGTCCCGAACACCTCCACCTACGCGCTCACCAACGCGACGCTGCCCTACATCGTCGAGCTGGCGAACCGCGGCTGGAAGGAGGCGCTGCGCCGGGACGCCTCGCTGGCCAAGGGCCTGAACGTGCACGAGGGCCAGATCACCTACGGCGCCGTAGCCGAGGCCTTCGGCCTGGAGTCGGTCTCGCTGGACAGCGTCCTCGCCTGACCCGCAGTCCGTCCGTCACGCCCCCGGCCCGCTCCCCTCGGGCCGGGGGCGTTCGGCATGCCCTCGGCCGGCCGCGGTGCTCCGGGGCGGGTGACCGGGTGGTGACCCCGGGATGTCAATTTATGTGCAACATGTCACCCGCCCTGTGGAGCAGGTCTTCTGACCGACCCTTCCGGAACCGCCGAGGTCCGCAGAAACGTTAGGGTCACAAGCCCGGACATCCCTTGACAGGGACCGTCCCGACGGCCGACACATCCGGCCCACTACCGTGGATTGTGTTGCTGCGAACGCCCGAAACGGCCTAGAGTCGCAAACCGTCGGCTAGCTGCCACGCTGACGAATCGACTTAGAGTCCGGGAAACCCAAGGAGGTAAGACGACTTGTGAATGAGTCGACATTTGCTCCCGGGGGTGGTCAGCCAGGACTGGCGGAGCACACTGCCGGACAGTCGAACGAGGAGCTCACCGCCCGGCAGGCCGCGGTGGGCACGGTGGAGGTCGGCTCGGTAGCGGTCCGCACCTTCGAGGCGCGCCAGCAGGCCGCCGCGGCCCCCGCCGACCTGGACGCGGAGTTCGCGGCCTACGGTCTCGCCTACAGCGAGCTCGGCTACGGCCCGTACGACGACCCGGACGCCGAGTACGAGCCGGACCCGGAGTACGCCGCCACGCTGGCCCCCGACGCCGCGCGCCAGCGCCGCGAGCGGGTCGGCCCCACCGGCCGCCCGCTGCCCTACTTCCCGATCCCCGCGCCGCTGGCCGAGCACGGCCCCGCGCAGATCATCGCAATGTGCAACCAGAAGGGCGGGGTCGGCAAGACCACCTCGACCATCAACCTGGGTGCCGCGCTGGCCGAGTACGGCCGCCGGGTGCTGCTGGTGGACTTCGACCCGCAGGGCGCGCTCTCGGTCGGGCTGGGCGTCAATCCGATGGAGCTCGACGTCACCGTCTACAACCTGCTCATGGAGCGGGGCCTGACGGCCGATGAGGTGCTGCTGAAGACCGCCGTCCCCGGCATGGACCTGCTGCCCTCCAACATCGACCTGTCGGCCGCCGAGGTGCAGCTGGTCAGCGAGGTGGCCCGGGAGTCCGCGCTGGCGCGGGCGCTGAAGCCGCTGCTGCCCGACTACGACTACGTCATCATCGACTGCCAGCCCTCGCTGGGCCTGCTGACGGTCAATGCCCTGACGGCGGCTCACAGCGTCATCGTCCCGCTGGAGTGCGAGTTCTTCGCGCTGCGCGGTGTCGCGCTGCTCACCGAGACCATCGAGAAGGTCTGCGAGCGGCTCAACCCCGACCTGCGGCTGGACGGCATCCTCGCCACCATGTACGACTCCCGCACCGTGCACAGCCGCGAGGTGCTGGCACGCGTGGTGGAGGCCTTCGGCGAGCACGTCTTCCACACCGTCATCGGCCGCACCGTGCGGTTCCCGGAGACCACCGTGGCCGGCGAGCCGATCACCACGTACGCCACCAACTCGGTCGGCGCCGCCGCCTACCGCCAGCTCGCCAGGGAGGTGCTCGACCGGTGCCGCCCCGTCGAGTGAGTCTCCCGGGGGCCGACGAGCTGTTCCGGGCCACCGGGGGGATGGCCCTGTCGCCCTCCCTCAGGTCGGCCGAGGCTTCGGCGGCCCGAGCGGAGACCGCCCGAGCGGCCGAGGCGGCCAGGAAGGCCGAGGCGGGCCCCGGGCCGGCCGAGGTGCCCGCGGCCCGTCCGGAGCCGGCCGCAGGCCCCGCGGAGGCCGCCACGGGCCCCGCCCGGCACGCCGGCACCGAGGACCAGGCCGCCGAGGCCAACCGGCGCCCCCGCCAGCGCGGCCGGGGCGCCCGGCGCCCGACCGGCCGGGAGCGGCACGACGAGAAGATCACCGTGTACGTCTCCGC
Source organism: Kitasatospora sp. NPDC094015 (assembly GCF_040304075.1). Classification (NCBI taxonomy): domain Bacteria; kingdom Bacillati; phylum Actinomycetota; class Actinomycetes; order Kitasatosporales; family Streptomycetaceae; genus Kitasatospora; species Kitasatospora sp. NPDC094015. Next base: position 505,817 of record NZ_JBEOUL010000001.1, on the reverse strand, counting down.
CGAGGAACTGATGGACCTCGAGCACGCCCGGCTGGTGCTGCGCGGGGAGCACGGGCTGGCGGTCGACCGCGGCCGGGTGGTCCGCGAGGCCATCTCGGTGGTCCTCGCCGACCTGGAGCAGCGCGGCGAGGCCAGCATCCTGGTGCGGCGGCTGCGCGGGCGCTGAGCGCCCGCGGGCGGCGTGTCGCGGCCCCCGGCGCGGACGACCGCCCGGGTCCGCGCGAAGATGGACCGCCATGTCCAGCACCGCCGAACCCCAGCAGCGCACCACCCCCGAGCCCGCCGCGGCCGACGGACGCGGCGGCTTCCGGGTGCGGCTGGACAACTTCGAGGGCCCGTTCGACCTGCTGCTCAGCCTGATCGCCAAGCACAAGCTGGACGTCACCGAGGTCTCGCTGTCCACCGTCACCGACGAGTTCGTCGCCCACATCCGGGCGATGGGCCCGGACTGGGACCTGGACGCGGCCACCGAGTTCCTGGTGGTCGCGGCCACCCTGCTCGACCTCAAGGCCGCCCGGCTGCTGCCCGCCGCCGAGGTCGCGGACGAGGAGGACCTGGCCCTGCTGGAGGCCAGGGACCTGCTCTTCGCCCGGCTGCTGCAGTACCGCGCGTACAAGGAGGCGGCCGCCCGGTTCGCCGAGCGATGGGCCGCCGAGCTGTGCCGGCGCCCCCGGACGGTGGGCCTGGAGCCGCGGCACGCCGCCCTGCTGCCCGAGGTGGTGCTCTCCGTCGGGCCGCGGCGGCTGGCCGAGCTCGCGGCGCGCGCGATGACCCCGCGGCCGAAGCCGGTGGTCTACGTCGACCACATCCACACCCCGCCGGTCAGCGTCCGCGAGCAGGCCGCGGTGGTGGTCGACCGGCTGACCGCACTCGGCGAGGCCACCTTCGAGCGGCTGGTCGCGGACGCCGGGAACACCCTGGTGGTGGTCGCCCGCTTCCTCGCGCTGCTGGAGCTGTACCGGGAGAAGGTGCTGGACTTCGAGCAGCCCGAGGCGCTCGGGGAGCTGCGGGTGCGCTGGATCGCGGAGGCCGACCGGCAGGTGGAGGTCACGGACGAGTTCGACCGCCCGCCCGGGGAACCGGAGCAGCGGGACGCGGCGGGCGGCACCGCCGCGGGGGACACGGTGCGGAAGGACGGTGGGCAGCGGTGAGCGACGAACGGTCCGGGCAGCCCCGGCGGGCGCTCGGCCTGCCCGGCCAGGCGCGGCCCGAGGAGTGGCAGGAGTCCGCGCACGAGGCGGAGGAGCGAGCCGAGGCGCTCGCCCGCCTCGCGGCGGAGAGCGCCGAGGCGTCCCCGGCGCCGGACGCGGTGGAGGTGCCGGCGCAGGCGGTGGAGGTACCTGCGCACGTCGTGGAGGTCGCCGCGCAGGCGGTGGAGGTGCCCGCGCAGGCCGTGGGGCCCGCTCTGGCGGCCGGGGCGGCCTCCGGCGGGGGCCCGGCGCCGCAGGCGGCCCCCGACGCCCTCCAGGTGCCGCTGCGGGCCGCGCTGGAGGCGATTCTGATGATCGCCGACGAGCCGGTGCCCGAGGGGCACCTCGCCGGGGTCCTGGAGCACCCGCGCGCGCAGGTCGGCGCGGCCCTGCGCGAGCTGTCCGCCGAGTACACCGCCCAGGGCCGCGGCTTCGACCTGCGGCAGGTCGCCGGCGGCTGGCGGTTCTACACCAGGGCGGACTGCGCACCGGCCGTCGACCGCTTCGTCCTGGACGGCCAGCAGGCCCGGCTGACCCAGGCCGCACTGGAGACCCTGGCGGTGGTCGCATACCGGCAGCCGGTGTCCCGCGGCCGGGTCTCAGCGGTACGCGGTGTGAACTGTGACGGCGTGATGCGTACCCTGGTACAGCGAGGACTGGTGGAAGAAGCCGGATCCGAGCCCGAAACAGGTGCGATCCTGTATCGGACGACGAACTACTTCCTGGAACGGATGGGGCTGCGCGGCTTGGACGAGCTGCCGGAGCTTGCGCCCTTTCTGCCCGAGGTCGACGACGTGGAAGCGGAGTCCCTCGAAGGCACGGTGATCGCGGAGGCGGTCGCGGCCGCGCGAGCGGCGGGCGACCGCGACGAGGCGGGTCGGGAAGTGCGGTGAGGTCGGCCGGCACGACTTGCACTTCCCACGACGGAACACGACGTACGGACATTTGATGCGTAGCAGTGGCAACGGCAGGAACAGCAGCGGCGGCGGCCAGGGCCGCAGTGGTGGCCAGGGGCGGAGCGGCCAGGGCGGCCAGGGTCAGGGCGGGAGCCGGGGCGGCAGCTCGTACGGCGGTTCGTCGTACAGCGGCGGCTCGGGCGGCAGCCGCGGCGGTTCCGGCGGCGGTGGCGGCCGGGGCTCGTACGGCGGCGGCTCCGGCGGCGGCCGCGGTGGCTCCTCCGGCGGCGGCTTCTCCCGCGACCGGCGCGACGACCGCCGGGACGACCGGCGTGACGACCGCCGCGACGACCGGCGCGGTGGCGAGGAGCGCCGCTACCCGGACCGCCCGCTGCGCCCCGAGGAGCGCCGCTACGACCGCCCCGAGTTCGGCGGCGGCCCCAACGCCACCCCGAGCCGCGGCGGCTACGCCGCCCGGCGCCCGGCGCCCGCGCCCAAGCCGCGCCGCGAGGGTCAGGGTGCGCCCGGTGACCCGCGCCGCCAGCCGCAGCGCTCGCGCGAGCTGCAGGGCCGGATCGAGGACGCGGTGCTGGCCCGGCACGACAAGCCGGCCGTCAAGCTGCCCAAGACCTTCGGCGAGCCCGAGGGCGAGCGCCTGCAGAAGGTGCTGGCCCGGGCCGGCATCGGCAGCCGCCGCGCCTGCGAGGAGCTGATCGAGCAGGGCCGGGTGCAGGTCAACGGCAAGCTGGTGACCGAGCAGGGCAAGCGGGTCGACCCGGAGAACGACGAGATCAAGGTCGACGGCCTGACCGTCGCTACCCAGTCGTTCCTGTTCTTCGCGCTCAACAAGCCGGCCGGCGTGGTCTCCACCATGGAGGACCCGGACGGCCGCCAGTGCCTCGGCGACTACGTGACCAACCGGGAGACCCGGCTGTTCCACGTCGGCCGCCTGGACACCGAGACCGAGGGCATCATCCTGCTCACCAACCACGGCGAGCTGGCCCACCGCCTCACCCACCCCAAGTACGGCGTCACCAAGACCTACCTGGCCGCCATCCAGGGCCCGATCCCGCGTGACCTGGGCAAGCGCCTCTCCCAGGGCGTCGAGCTGGAGGACGGCTTCGCCCGCGCCGACAGCTTCAAGGTGGTCTCCAACGTGGGCAAGAACTACCTGGTCGAGGTGACCCTGCACGAGGGCCGCAAGCACATCGTCCGCCGGATGCTCGCCGAGGCGGGCTTCCCGGTCGAGAAGCTGGTCCGCACGCACTTCGGCCCGATCGCCCTCGGCGACCAGAAGTCGGGCTGGCTGCGCCGCCTGACCAACCCCGAGGTCGGCCGCCTGATGGGCGAGGTCGGCCTGTAACGGTCGGCGCGATCATCCCGGGCCCCTCCGCCGCTGGTGGAGGGGCCCGCGGCCGTTGCCGGGCCCGGTGTGAGCCTCACCGCAGAGCCTTGTCAGCGTGCTGATCCGTGGCGCAGGATGGCCACGAAAACTCGCCTCCTCGGATGGCGGAACTGCGCCACGGTGGAGCCGTGGCCGGGTGGGGGAAGGAGCGGCATGCTCGACGCATTCGGAGTGCTCGGCCTCGGACGGCCGGACGGTCAGGTGTACGCGGAACTGGTGATCGCGCCGCAGTCGACCGCGGCGGAGCTCGCGGACCAGTGCGGCCTGACACTCCAACAGGCGCAGGACGCGCTCGACCGGTTGGCCGACCAGGGGATGTCCACCCGGGCGCCGGTGGACCGCGAGCGCTACCTCGCGGTCGCGCCGGACGTGGCGATCGGCACGCTGATCGGCCACCGCGAGGCCCAGCTGCGCAGCGCCCGGGCCGAGATGCACCGGCTGATGGACGCCTTCCGGGAGGCCTCCCGGTACACCGACCCGGCGCACTCGGTGGAGGTGCTGACCGGCGGTGAGGCGATCGCCCAGCGGCTCGAGCACCTGATCGAGACCAGCCACTACCAGGTGCGCGGTTTCGACTGCCCGCCGTACATCCAGGACCCGGTGGCCAACCTGCCCCGGCAGCGGGTCAAGCTGCGCTCCGGGATCCGGTTCCGGACCGTCTTCGACAAGGAGGCGATCGCCTGGCCCGGCCGGCTGGAGAAGGAGATCCTGGTCGGCGTGGAGGACGGCGAGGAGGCCCGGGTCCGGCCGAGCCTCCCGATGAAGATGATGATGTCGGACGACCGGATGGCGATCATCCCGATCAGCGTCGGGGACGCCGTGCTGGACGCCGCGTACGTCATCCACCCGTCCGCGCTGCTCCAGGCGCTGGACGCGCTGTTCGAGGCGGAGTGGGAGCGCGCGGTGCCGTTGCAGACCGCGATCGGGGACGGCGACGGCACCGACGGGCCGGACGCGGACCACCTCAAGCTGCTCGGCCTGCTCGCCGCCGGCCTGACCGACGAGTCGATCGCCCGCTCGCTGGGCTGGAGCGCGCGCACCACCCAGCGCCGGTTGCAGGGGCTGATGCGGGAGCTGGGCGCCACCACCCGGTTCCAGGCGGGCATGGCGGCCCGCGAGCGCGGCTGGCTGTAGCGGGCGCGCCGGGCGGCCGGGGCGGGGCGGCCGGTCAGCTCCAGGGCGTCAGCGTGGCCCAGCGGCCGTCCGGGCCGCGCTCCAGCTTCTCCAGGCCGAGCACGGCGGTGCGGTTGAGCCGGCCGTAGATGTGCGGGAACAGCACCCCGGGGGTGGCGCCGGGCGGCGGCCCGCCGGTGGCGGCCTCCCACTTGACCATCGGCTCGACCAGGCTCTCCTCGATCAGCAGCGCCATCAGCGGGCCGGGCGTGTCCTGGAAGAAGCTGTTGGCCACCGCGAGCAGGGTCGGCTCGTCCGCCGAGCAGTGGATGAACCCGTCGGTCAGCAGCGAGGCCGCGGTGTACGGCCGCCCGGGGTCGCGCAGCCAGTCGTCGAGCGGTGCGAGATGGTAGATCATGCCTCTTTTGTACCGGATTGGCACCGGAGTTGACGGAACGGATCCTGCCGGATCCTCCACCGGCCCCGGACCGGGACCCCGATCCACGCCCCGGCGCCCCGCTGCCGGGGGCCGGGGCGGCCGGTCACAGACCCGCGACCTTGGCCGAGCCCGAGACCTCGTAGACCAGGGTGACCGTGCGGCGCCCGCCCGGCGGCAGCGCCACCTGCCAGCGGGCCACGCCCTCCGCGTCCAGCTCGTCCGGGGCCGGGACGCAGGCCTCCTTGCGCAGCCGCACCTCGACCGCGGAGACCTCGGAGACCGGGATCCGCTCGCGGACCGCGACCACCTGCTCGTCGTGCTCCTCCGGGCCCGAGAAGCGGGACAGGTGCAGCCGTACCGTGCGGGTGAGGACGGTGCGCTGGGTCAGCCCGGCCGAGGACCGGCTCTCCTCGGTCTCCCGGACCACCCGGTAGCCGTCGCAGCTGCCGAAGGCCAGCTCGGCGGGGGCGCCCGGGGCGGTGAAGCCCAGCTCGCCGCGGCCGGTGAAGCCGCTGCCGCGGACCAGGTCGACCGGGCCGGCCAGCAGCGCGTGCCCGGAGTCGTTGCGGAACCGCACCACCTGGGTGATCAGCGGGGACAGCTCGGGGGCGCAGGCGTACTCGCCGGTCGCCCGGGTGCTGAAGGCGGTCAGCGGGATGCGGTGGGCCCGGCCGTCGGAGGGCACCGAGACCGGGTCCGGGGCGCGCAGCACCCGCACCTCGCCGCCGTCGTCCACGCCCGGCAGGCCGTCCACGGCGGCCGGGCCGGTGCTGCCGATCTCCTCCTCGCGCAGCTCGACCTCGACCGTGCGGCGCTCCTCGGCGGAGCGCTCGCGCAGCGTCAGCCGGTCCTCGGTGAGCCGGGGCGGGTCGGTGGCCAGCGCCGACCGGGCGGTGGAGAAGGACACCCGGGCACCCGACCAGTCCTCGCCGGTGCGCTGCCAGACCACCGCCTCGGTCTCCAGCCGCAGCTCGCCGTCGGCCAGGGTGGCCCGGTAGGCGGGCCGCCACAGCGCGCACGGGGTCAGGTGCGCGAGGCGCAGCTCGGCCGGGCCGGCCGCCTGCGCCCGTACCGTCAGCTCGATGTGCGCGAGCAGCTCGGCGGGCTCCTCCTCGGCCTCGTCCAGCGCCCGCAGGGCGTCGGCGAGCTCCTCGGACAGTGCGGCCAGCCGGGCCCGGGCGGCGCGCAGCCGCTCGGCGCACCCGATCCGCTCGGCGTCCACCCGGTCCAGCTCACGGGTCCAGCGGGCCCGCTCCACCTCGCCCTGTCCGGCCCCCTCGCCGATCTCCCGCACCAGGTCGGTGCCGAGTTGGCGGAGCAGGGCCGCGCGGGCCTCCAGCCGTTCCGCCAGCCGGCCCTCCGCGCGCTGCCGCTCGGTCAGCTCGTGGATCCGGTGGCGCAGCGGCGAGTCCTGCTCGCCGGGCGGCAGCGGGCTGCGCGGCGTCCAGCTGCGGACCAGCCGGACGTCGAGCACCTTGACCGGCTGCGCGCCGGCCAGTTCGGCGTGCAGGGTCCGGTCGACCGCCAGCGCGGTGACCGGGCCCAGGCGCAGCCGCTGCACCCCCTCGGCCAGGTCGAGCACGGTGGCCCGCTCGACCTGGGCGCGGTCCTCCAGGCAGACGACGGCGGTGACGGGCAGCGGGATCGGCGCGGTGGGGTCGGTGGGGTGGCTGGGCGCGGTGGGGTCGGACGGGTGGCTGGGGCCGGTGGGGTCGGTGGGCTCGGGGGTCATCTGGGTCAGCTCCTGCGGTTGCCGTCGACCAGGGCCTTGCCGGCCGGGATGCGGATCTCGTAGCCGCCGTCGAGGGCGGCGGTGCCACCGGCGGGCAGCTCCACCCGCCAGACGCGGGCGCTCGGCGGGTAGCTCGCCGACGGCTCGTCCGGGGCCCGCCAGCCGGCGCGCTCCTCGATCCGGACGTCGGCCTCGGAGCTGACCGGGACGCGTTCGCGCACCTCCACCAGCACCGGGCCGGGCAGCCGGTTGGCGAGCTCGACGTGCACCCGGTGGTCCAGCACGGTGGTGTTGTTCAGCATCCCGGCGGTGGACTCGCGCAGCTCGGTGCGGCGGGCCACCCGGATGCCCTCGGCCAGGCCCAGCCCGACCCGGCGGGCGTCGCCCGGCGCCAGGGTCGGCAGCGCGGCGGTCAGCAGGTGGTCGCCGTCCACCGAGACCTCGACCGGCCCGGCCAGCAGCGCCTGGTCGGTGGCGTTGGCCAGCACCAGGGTCGCGTACACGGCCTCCTCGACGGCCGGCACGCAGACGTACTCGGTGCGCAGCCCGACCGGCAGCTCGGCGACGGTGACGGTGTGCCAGGTGCCGTCCGAGGGGATGTCGGCCGGGGCGGCGGCGTCGAAGCGGTGGTCGAAGGAGCCGGCCGACTCGCGCGGGCGGACCGCGTGGCCGGGCAGCGGCAGGGCGGCCACCTGCTCGGCCCGGCGGCGGTGCTCGGCCGCCACCGGATCGGCGCCCTGGCGGGGCAGCAGCCGGCCACGGCGGGCGGCCGGGGCCTGCGGGCCGGCCAGGGTCAGCGCGCTGTAGTCCAGCAGCGCCGCGTCCGGCTGCGGGGGACCGGGCGGCGGGGGCGGCTCGGCGGGGGTGAAGCCGGCCGGCGCGGACGCGGACGGGGAGAACGCGGCAGGCGCGGCGGACGCAACAGGAGCAGCACGGCGCTTCATGGACTCGGACGGGCCCCCGCCGCCGCCGAAGGCCCTGGAGCGGGCGACGGGGGCCTGGGCGGCGGGTGCTGGAGCGCCGAGCGGCTGCGGTTCGCCGACCGGCGGCGGGGGCGGCGGACCACCCGGTGCCGCCGGGAAGGCGGCGGTGTCGGCGTCGAGCATGCCGCCGTACCCCTGGAAGCCCGAGGCCCGCAGGACCGGGGCCGGGGGCGGCGACGGCAGGGCGGCGGGCGGCGGCAGCGGACGGGCGGCCGGTGGCGGCAGCGGCCGCACCCGGTCCGGTCCGGGACCGGCGTCGTCGTACCCGGTGAACAGGTCGGCCAGCCCCGCGGGCGGCTCGCGCCAGCCGGACGGGGCGGGCGCGCTCTGGCGGCGGCCGATCCGGATCGAACGCAGCTTCGGCAGCTCGGTGCGGCGACGCAGGTCCGCGGTGGACAGCGAGAGCCGTACACCCGTCCAGTCCTCGCCGGAGCGCTGCGCCACCGAGGCCCGCAGCACCAGCTGCCCGGTCGGCTCGCCCTGGTGGTGGCTCAGCCGGTACGTCGGCACCCAGACCGCGCCCGGGACGCCGTACTCCAGCTCGACCTCCAGCTCGGCGCCGTCCGCGCCCGCCACGGTCAGCAGCGCGGTGGCGCTGGTGGCCACCGTGCGGTCGGGGACGGAGTCGGCGGCGCGGGCGAGCCGGTCCTCGGCGAGGGCCAGCGCGTGCTCGGCCAGCCGGAGTACCTCGGCCAGCGCGGCGGCCCGCTCGTGCAGGGTGGTGAGCCGCTCCTCGACGAAGTCCGCCAGCTCGAGCCAGGCCTCGGTCGGCGTGCGGCGGTGCGGGTCCTCGGGGCGGCGCTGGGGCGGGACGGCGCGCAGCCCGGAGACCTCCTCGACCAGCGAGAGCTGTGCGGCGTGCCGCTCGTACGCGGCGTCGCGCTCGTCCCTGGCGAGGTCCGCCAGCCGGCGCAGTTCGGGGAGCGCGGACGGCTCGCGCAGCTCGGCCTCGACCGCCAGCCGGGCCTCGGTAACCCGGGCCGGGCCGTCGCCGAGCACCCGGGCGCGCAGCGAGCCGGCGTCCAGCGAGCGGGGCAACCCCGGGAGCCGGACCCGGCCGTCGGGGGGCACGGTGCCGCGGGCCCGGCGGCGGCAGAGCGCGCCGGAAGCGTACACCGTGACGGAGTCCAGCTCCGACTTCCAGCCGAGCACTGTTCGATCTGCCACCCTGCAGCCCCCTTCGCCCGCCCGTACCCGCTGACCTTGCTGAGCTTGTTGTGCTTGCTCTGCTTGTTGTGCCCTGGTGGATCTTGTCGAACCCGGGCCGTTGCTGCCGGCCTCGCTCGACGGCGCTGTCCGCTGCCGGACCTCGCGCCCGCCGGTGCGGGGCAGGGCCGTCAGGGCGCCCAGTCTGCCCCGAGCCGCCCCGGCTGTCCGGGGATTTCGGGGGCGCGTCGGGGGAGTGGACGGACGGGGCGGGGCGATGGTTCCGCCGGGTGGCGGTGGTTCGGGTGCGGTGCGTGAGGGTGGGGGGTGGATGAGGGGGAGCGTGGCGGGGTGGGGCGGGTGCCGCGGTGCGGGTGCCGGGTGCGGGGGCGCGGCGGGGTGAGGGAGGATGGGGGCCACCACGCCACCGGTACACCAGGAGACCCGCCCCCCATGCGCACCGCCGCCGTCGTCGGCACCGGACTGATCGGCACCTCCGCCGCCCTCGCCCTGACCGGCCGCGGGGTGAGCGTCCACCTGGAGGACGCCGACCCGGACGCGGCCCGGACGGCGGCCTCGCTCGGCGCCGGCACCACCGAGCCCGCCGAGGGCCCGGTCGACCTGGCGATCATCGCCGTGCCGCCCGCGCTGGTCGGCAAGGTGCTCGCCGACTGCCAGCGCCGCGGGCTGGCCCGCTGGTACACCGACGTGGCCAGCGTGAAGGCGGGCCCGCGGGCCGAGGTGCTCGCGCTGGGCTGCGACACCGTCCACTACATCGGCAGCCACCCGATGGCCGGCCGGGAGCGCTCCGGCCCGCTGGCCGCCCGCGCCGACCTGTTCGAGGGCCGCCCCTGGGTGCTCACCCCGACCGCCGACACCGACACCGCCACCCTGAACGTGGTGCTGGAACTGGTCGCGCTCTGCGGCGCCGTCCCGGTGGTGATGGACGCCGCCGCGCACGACCGGGCCGTGGCACTGGTCTCGCACGCCCCGCAGCTGCTCTCCTCGCTGGTCGCGGCCCGGCTGGAGCACGCCGACGAGACCGCCGTGCGGCTCTCCGGCCAGGGCGTCCGGGACGTCACCCGGATCGCCGCCTCCAACCCCGCGATGTGGGTCGACATCCTTTCCGCGAACGCCGGGGTGGTCGCCGACATCCTGGAGGAGGTCGCCGTGGACCTCGGCGAGACCGTGACGGCGCTGCGCGCGCTCCAGGCCTCCGACGAGGGCGAGCGGCGCGCCGGTCAGGGCGGTATCGAGGCGGTGATGCGCCGCGGCAACGTCGGCCAGGCCCGGATCCCCGGCAAGCACGGTGCCCCGCCCACCCGGTACGAGAGCGTCACCGTGGTCCTCGGCGACCAGCCCGGCGAGCTGGGCCGGCTGTTCGGCGACGTCGGCGCGCTCGGGGTCAACATCGAGGACGTCACCATCGAGCACTCCACCGGGCAGCAGGTGGGCCACGTGCAGCTCGCGGTGGCCGCCGGGGCCGTGAAGGAGCTCACGGCGGGCCTGCGCGGGCGCGGCTGGAGTGTCCGGGACTGAACCTGTCCGGTGCGAATCCTGTCCGGGAGGGGTCTGGTCCGGGGTGGGTCCGGTCCCCGGCCGAGACTGTGCGGGGGCGAGCCTGTCCGTGATCGCATCTGTCCGTGACCGAACATGTCCGGGGCCGAGGCTGTCTGGGTTCGTACCTGTCCGGGACGGGTTCGGTCGGGCGCCGAGCTGGTCCGAGGCCGAGCCCCTCGGTAACCGAGCCTGTCCTGGCCGGACCGAGGCCCGAGCGGTGGCGCAGGACGTGGTGGGCGTGCGAGGGCGGTGTGCCCGGTGGCTTGGCGGAAGCCGTTCCGCCGCTCGGGTCGGGGCCCGGGCTGGGGCGGGGTGCGACCGGGCGGCGGGGGAGTGGTCGCCGGTCGTCTAACCTTGAGGGAGTCCCCCGGTTGTTTGGAGAGAGGTTCGCCCCGTGGAAACTGCCGACCGAGCGCACGCCCCGGTCGTCGTCGCCATCGACGGACCCTCCGGCTCCGGCAAGTCGACCGTCTCCCGTGCGGTCGCCGCCCGGCTGGGGCTGAGCTTCCTGGACACCGGCGCGATGTACCGCGCGATGACCTGGTGGATGCTCAGCAACGAGATCGACGTCGAGGACCAGGACGCGGTGGCCATCGCCTGTTCCAAGCCGGTGATCGTCTCCGGTACGGACGCGGCCGGCCCGACCATAACGGTCGACGGCCAGGACGTCTCCGGCCCGATCCGCGGCCCCGAGGTCACGGCCAAGGTCTCCGCGGTCTCCGCCGTCCCCGCGGTCCGCACCCGGCTGGTCGAGCTCCAGCGCGGCTGCGCCGAGGTGGCCGAGCGGGGCATCGTCGCCGAGGGCCGGGACATGGGCTCCGTGGTCTTCCCGCGCGCCACCGTCAAGATCTTCCTGACCGCCTCCGAGACCGCCCGCGCCGAGCGCCGCGCCGCCGAGCTGCGGGCCAAGGGCGTGGACGAGGCGACCATCACCGCGATGGCCGCCGACCTCGCCCGCCGCGACGCCGCCGACTCGTCCCGGACGACCGCGCCGCTGACCCAGGCCCAGGACGCGGTGCTGGTGGACACCAGCACGCTCACCCTGGACCAGGTGATCGACCGGATCACCTCGCTGGTCGAGGCCCGGGCCGGCCTGTCGGCCGTCTGAACCCGGCCGATCGCCGGCCCAACCCGGCCGATCGCCGTCCGGACCCGGTCGATCCCTCGGCGCCCGGCCCGCTCGTTCGGGAGCGCGGCGCCGAACCCTTGCCGCAGGCACCGCCCTGCGGCACCCCTGAACCGCGGTAACCGACCGCAGAACGCAGTACTCGCGCTGCCCGCCAGGGCAGGTACGCACGGCACGCCCCTGGGAAGGGCCGTGCCGGGAAACGGAACACGAAGATGAGTAACGAGACCGCGACCGGCTCCGCCGCCTCGCACGGCGAGCTCGACCCGACGGAGTACGCCGAGTTCATGGCGCTCGCCGCCGAGGAGGGCTTCGACGCCGACGAGATCGACGCCGACCTGGACGCCGCCGGCCCGCTGCCGGTCCTGGCCGTCGTCGGCCGCCCGAACGTCGGCAAGTCGACCCTGGTCAACCGCATCATCGGCCGCCGTGAGGCGGTCGTCGAGGACAAGCCGGGCGTCACCCGCGACCGCGTCACCTACGAGGCGACCTGGAACGGCCGGCGCTTCAAGGTGGTCGACACCGGCGGCTGGGAGATCGACGTCCTCGGCCTGGACGCCATGGTCGCCGCGCAGGCCGAGCTCGGCATCGAGACCGCCGACGCGGTGCTCTTCGTGGTGGACGCCACGGTCGGCGCGACCGACACCGACGAAGCCCTGATCAAGATCATCCGCCGGGCGGGCAAGCCCACCGTGCTCTGCGCCAACAAGGTGGACGGCCAGTCCACCGAGGCCGAGGCCGCCTACCTGTGGTCGCTCGGGCTCGGCGAGCCGTACCCCGTCTCCGCCCTGCACGGCCGCGGCTCCGGCGACCTGCTGGACGCCGTGCTGGACGCCCTGCCCGAGGCGCCGCCGCAGACCTTCGGCGGCCCCGGCATCGGCGGCCCGCGCCGGGTCGCACTGATCGGCCGGCCGAACGTCGGCAAGTCCAGCCTGCTCAACAAGGTGGCCGGCGAGGAGCGGGTGGTGGTCAACCCGCTGGCCGGCACCACCCGCGACCCGGTCGACGAGCTGATCGAACTGGGCGGCAAGACCTGGAAGTTCGTCGACACGGCCGGCATCCGCCGCCGGGTCCACCTGACCGCCGGCGCCGACTTCTACGCCTCGCTGCGCACCTCCTCCGCGCTGGACAAGGCCGAGGTCGCGGTGGTCCTGATCGACGCCAGCGAGACCCTGGCCGAGCAGGACACCCGGATCATCTCGATGGCCGTCGAGGCCGGGCGCGCCGTCGTGGTCGCCTACAACAAGTGGGACCAGCTGGACGAGGAGCGCCGCTACTACCTCGAGCGCGAGATCGAGCGCGACCTCGTCCAGGTGCAGTGGGCCCCCCGGGTCAACGTCTCGGCGCTGACCGGCCGGCACATGGAGAAGCTGGTCCCGGCGATCGAGACCGCGCTGGCCGGCTGGGAGACCCGCATCCCGACCGCCCGGCTGAACGCCTTCCTCGGTGAGCTGGTGGCCTCCCACCCGCACCCCATCCGCGGTGGCAAGCAGCCGCGCATCCTGTTCGGCACCCAGGCCGGTACCCGGCCGCCACGCTTCGTGCTGTTCGCCTCCGGCTTCCTGGAGGCGGGCTACCGCCGGTTCGTCGAGCGCCGGCTCCGCGAGGAGTTCGGCTTCGTCGGGACGCCGATCTCGATCTCGGTGCGGGTGCGCGAGAAGCGTCGCCGCAAGTGAGCCGGGCCCGTCGCCGCCGGTCGGGGTGATCCGGCGGGCGGTGACGGGACGGCATTACGCCGGAGGCCGGGCAGTCGGTGGACTGCCCGGCCTCCGGCGTTCGCGCGTCCTGGCGTGGTGCGGTGGCCGCCGGCCCTGACCGTCAGCCCTGGCCGGGGACGCGGCCCGGGGGGAGCGACAGCATCGAACGGTGCCGCCCGCCGGTGCCGGGGGCGCCGGCCGCCCCGGCAGTCGTTCCCGCCGCCGCTCCGGCGGGCTGGGCCGGCGCGAGGTAGCCCGCCGCCACCCATCCGTGGCCGGTCGCGGCGCCGGCGGCGAACTGGCCGGCGTTGTTGCCGTTACCGCCGCTGCTGACGGAGACGGAGCCGCCGCCGGTCCCGCCGTTGTACGACCCGGCGGACTGCTGGCCTCCGGCGGGCTGCGTACCGGTGGACTGCTGGCTCGGCATGAACTGCGGCGAACCCTGGGTCTGCCCGGCCCAGGTCTGGAACGTCTGGTGCTGCGGGTAGGGCGTCAACTCGTGCCGGGAGCCCGCCGGTTCGCGTACGGCGAAGCCGGTGAACCGCATGCTCTCCTCGTCCGACCGGTCGCCCGGCAGGGCCCGGAAGAGCCTGCGGTACTCCGAGTACAGCGTGTCGTAGATGGGAGTGGCCGAGGACGGGTGCTCCGCGTCGTACGACGGGCGCATGCTCGGGATCGAGCGGCTGACGGGCGGGCGGCTGAGGGAGGCGACGTCGTAGCTGTACACATAGGGGGAAACGAGCGAGGCCGGTCGGGGGATGCGGGGGTGACGGGCGGCGTCCTGGGCCTTTGAGGGGCGGCCGCCGCCGCTCACGCGCCCCCGTTCTGCCTCAGGTGCCTCGGACCGGGATGCCCGGGTCGGGACGCCCGGGTCGGTGGGGCGGGCCGACCCGGGCATCGGGGGCCGGACCGGTCAGGTGCCCGCCAGCGGCAGCATGCCGGCGACGAGTCGGCCCTGCCCGGCCGCGCGGTCCAGCGCGAACCGCAGCAGGTCCTCCCGGGGCTGACGGCCGATGGTGTCGGCGGGCACCGCGTACATGATCACCTCGGACTGCTTGGCCGCGGCGGCCCGCCAGGCGTCGGTGACCTGGAGCGGCTGGTGCGCCTGCCACCAGGCGGCGCTGCCGCCGGTCGCCGAGGGCTGGAGGATCGCGTGCAGCTGGCCGATCGCCATCAGCACCGACCAGCCGGCGAGCGGCCGTACCGGGGCCTGGTTGACGTCCGCGACCTGCTGGAAGCCGTGCTCGACCAGCAGCGACAGGAACTCGTCGGCGCCGGACGCGTTGCCGGGGCGCCCCACCGGCCCGGTGGGCTCGACCACCAGGGCGGCGTGCCCGGTGTCGCCGCACAGCACCAGGCCGCAGGTGACACCGAGGACGGCGGGCTGGTTCCCGGCGGCGGCCGGCGCGGCCGGGGCGTTCTGCGGGACGGCGGCCTGGACGGGCGGCTGCACCTGGGGCTGGGTCTGGCCCTGCGCCAGGGTGTGGGCCTGCGCCTGGAGGACGGCCGGGGCCGGGACGCCGGGGGCCGGCGGCGCGTCGGGGGAGGCGGCGCTGCCCTGCGCCTGGCTGATGCTCCGGACGGCACCGAGCAGCTGCTCCTCGGAGACCGGCACCACCTGGGAGGGGATGCAGCGGGAGTGGGCGAACGCGAGGACGGCGGTCTCGTCACCGACGAAGAGCACAGTGCTGGTGGGCTCCTGGAGGGAGTCACCCGGTTGTCGGCAGGACGTGCAGTCGTAGGCGTCGGGTGCATGGGCGCCGCCCAGCAGCCGGTCGGCCTCGTCGTCGCCGATCTCGGCTCGTACGTCGTCGCTCACATCGAGCATGCGCGGCACGAAGGCTCCTCTGTTGGTCTGGGCTTGGCGGGTCGGTCGGACGGCGGCGCGGGCGTGCGCCCGGCCGCCATTACCAACGGGCCCCTGTGTCAGGGGTCACGGGTGAGGCCGGCTCCGACGGGATTTGCCGCAGATCTGACTGCTGTGAGTGCTCGACTGGTCGCGATCTGTCGATGCTGTGCCCGAGGTCACAGGGCTCCGGCTGTGGCCCAGAGCACAAACGGCCGAGGTTTCGCTTTCGCAAAGTAGGGCAAATCGGTCATTCGCGATCGATTCGCTTGATCCATACCGCCGGTAACGCTCGATTGACCTGGGATGACCCGAAAACGTTTGGTACTCAACAGTTCGCCTCGTAGCTTCTTTTCCAGTGCAACGAGCACTACCCGGGTTCACCCCCAGGTGCCAGTGCGGCCGGCTGACCACCGGCCCGCGGGGCACCGACCGCAGCGCAGGACCCGTACGAAACGGGCGCCGCGCCGGACGGTCCGGCGGTGGCCGGGGCGGCGCGGCACGTCGGACACGTGCACGGCCGCCTTGCGGACGCGGCAAGCGATTCCTGTCCCCTCCGGGGGCTTGGTTCCGCATGCCCGCCCGGGGCTGTCGAGAGGAACCTCATGACCTTCCGTAACGAGACCGCCGCTGCCACCACCACCGCCACCAAGCGCAACCGCGTGCGGATGGCCGTACTGGGCAGCGTCGTCGTTGCCCTCCCGGTGGCCGGCCTCGTCACGGCCACCTCGGCCTCCGCCGCCTCCGTGTCCACCTGGGACAAGGTCGCGCAGTGCGAGTCCACCGGTAACTGGGCCATCAACTCCGGCAACGGCTTCTACGGCGGCCTGCAGTTCACCAGCAGCACCTGGGCCGCCTACGGCGGCACGGCCTACGCCTCGCAGGCCAACCTGGCCACCAAGGCGCAGCAGATCGCCGTCGCCGAGAAGGTGCTCGCCTCCCAGGGCCCCGGCGCCTGGCCGGTGTGCTCCGTCAAGGCCGGCCTGACCAAGGGCGGCGAGGCCCCCCAGGTCGACACCGGCGCCGCGGCCACCACCAAGACCGAGACCGCTCCGAAGCCGGCCGCCCCCAAGCCGGCCGCTCCGAAGCAGGCCACGCCGAAGCCGGCCGCTCCGAAGCAGGACGACCGCGCCAACCGCAGCACCGAGCGCCAGGCGCTGGCCGCCGAGGCCCCGAAGGCCGACAAGGCTCCGGCTGCTCCGGCCGCCCCGGCCGAGAAGACCAACGGTGGCAGCTACACCGTCAAGAGCGGTGACACCCTGAGCGACATCGCCGCCGCCAAGGGCCTGGACTGGAAGACCCTGTACCAGAACAACGCCGCCGTCATCGGTGCCGACGCCGACCTGATCCTCCCGGGCCAGGTGCTGTCCGTCTGACGGACCGCGTGATCGCTTGACTGCTTGATCGCTTGACCGCGCTTCACCGCGTGACTGCTTCACCGCTCGGTCGGTCCACCGTTCGAGCGCGGGCACGGCTGACCCCGTGCCGGGCCGCAGGCCGTACCCCCGCCCGGGGTGCGGCCTGCGGCCGTTCGCCGTTCGGGGGCGGGGTTCTTGACGGGGTGCCGGGCGGCCCCGGGCAGGCGTGCGGCCGGTGACCCGTCCGGCGCAGCGGTCGCCGGGCGGGGCGGGCGCGGCCCCGGGGCGCCGCCTACCGTCGGTGGATGGGCATACGCGCGCTGCACCGGGTCCTGCTGGTCACCGTCCTCCCCCTGCTCCCCGCCGCCGTACCCGGGGCGGCTGCGGCGGCCGTCCGCCCGGTCGGCGCCGTTCGGGCCTCGGACCAGACCTGGGACCGCCTGGCCCGCTGCGAGAGCGGCGGCGACTGGCAGGCCGACACCGGCAACGGCTACTACGGCGGCCTCCAGATCTGGCCCCCGACCTGGGAGGAGGCGGACGGCCTCCGCTTCGCCGCCCGGCCCGACCTGGCCACCCGGCGGGAGCAGATCACCGTCGCCGAGGAGATCCTCCGGCAGCAGGGGTGGGAGGCGTGGGGCGGCTGCGCGGCCTCGCTGGGACTGCTCCGGCCGGACCCGCCGACGATCGGGGACGACGACGGGGGCGGGAGCGGAAGTGTCGTCCCCGGTGAGCAGGACTGGGCGGTGGCCTTCGACGTACCGGGCTGGTCGGCGCGGCCCCGGTCCTGAGCGGGAGGGGGACCCGGCACCCGGTGGGGCGCCCGGCCCCGGTGCGAGGATGGGGAGGTGCCAGGCGAACCGTTCCCCCTGTTCCCGCGCGAACGCTCGGACCCCGCCCCCGGAGCTGTCCTGCTGCCCGGCTGGCTGACCCCGGACGAGCAGCGCGAGCTGGTGGCCGCCTGCCGCGCGTGGGCCCGTCCACCGGCCGGCCTGCGCACCGTACGGCTGCCCACCGGCGGCGAGATGTCGGTCCGCACCGTCTGCCTCGGCTGGCACTGGTACCCGTACGGCTACGCCCGCACCGTGGTGGACGGCGACGGCGAGCCGGTCAAACCCTTCCCGCCGCTGCTCGGCGACCTGGCGCTGCGGGCCGTCGCCGCCGCGTACGGGCCCGGTCCGGGCCGCCCCGACCTGCTCCCGGAGATCGCCGGCGCGGCGGCGTACGCACCGGATGTCGCGCTGGTCAACCACTACGCCGAGGGCGCCCGGATGGGCCTGCACCGGGACCGCGACGAGCGGACGGACGCTCCCGTGGTCTCGCTCTCGCTCGGCGACAGCTGCGTCTTCCGGCTGGGCAACACCGAGACCAGGACCAGGCCGTGGACCGACTTGGAACTGCACAGCGGGGACCTGCTGGTCTTCGGCGGCCCGTCCCGGTTCGCGTACCACGGGGTGGTCCGCACCCAGTACGGCAGCGCGGACCCGGAGCTCGGGCTGCGCGGGCGGCTGAACATCACCGTCCGGCAGTCGGGGATGGCCTGAGGCGGCTCGGGCCCTGGTGATCCCTGGTGATCCCCGGTGATCCCCGGTGATCCCCGGGGTGCCCCGGGTGCGTCCGATCGCGGACCCCGGGCGGCGGGAATTCCCCGGGGGCGAGCAGACTTCTGGGTAGACGAGGGCGGCGGGACCGGCGGAGCGTGCCTCCGGGGCCGCCGCCGGCCGGGTGCACCGGCAGGAGAGGAACAGAACATGGGAACGCCTGTCGACCAGCTCGTCGACCTGCTCGACCTGGAGCAGATCGAGCTCAACATCTTCCGGGGCCGCAGCCCCGAGGAGGCCCTGCAGCGGACCTTCGGCGGTCAGGTGGCGGGCCAGGCCCTGGTGGCCGCAGGGCGTACGGTCGACGACGGGCGCCCCGTGCACTCGCTGCACGCCTACTTCCTGCGCCCCGGCGTCCCCGGCGTTCCGATCGTCTACCAGGTGGACCGGATCCGCGACGGCCGCTCGTTCACCACCCGCCGGGTGCTCGGCATCCAGCAGGGCCGGTCGATCTTCGCCCTCACCGCCGACTTCCACCTGCCCGAGCAGGGCGGCATCGAGCACCAGGACCCGATGCCCGACGTGCCCGCCCCCGAGGACCTGCCGAGCGCCCTGGACGAGGTCGGCGCCAAGCTCGGCGAGCTGCCGCCCTTCATCAGCCGCCGCCAGCCCTTCGACATCCGCTACGTCGAGCGGCTGAGATGGACCAAGGAGGAGCTGGTCGGCGTCGAGGCCCGCAGCGGAGTCTGGCTGCGCACCAACGGCGCACTGCCCGACGACCCGCTGATCCACGTCTGCGCGCTCACCTACGCCAGCGACATGACCCTGCTCGACGCCGTCCGCGCCCCCGTCGAACCGCTCTGGGGGCAGCGGAACTTCGACATGGCCTCGCTCGACCACGCGATGTGGTTCCACCGCCCGTTCCGGGCCGACGACTGGCTGCTGTACAAGCAGGAGTCCCCGATCGCCCACGGCGCGCGCGGACTGGCCCGCGGCGAGATCTACGACCGGAGCGGGCAGCTGGTCGTCTCCGTCGTGCAGGAGGGGCTGTTCCGGCCGCTCGGCTGAGCGTCGGCCCGGTCCCGGTCCAGTCCCGATCCTGATCCGTAGTTCACCTCGACCCAAGGCACGAGGGGATGATCCGATGACCGACGCCGAGGAATGGCAGCACTGGACGGAGGCGCGCACTGCCGCCGCCGGTGCCCCGCACGGGCCGCTCGCACTCACCGGCACGCACTGGCTGGACGGCGAGCCCACCACGATCCCGGGCCTGCCCGGGCGCTGGTGGGCCGCGGACGGCCTGGTGCGGTTCAGTGCGACGGCCGCCGACGGCATCCGGCTCGAGGAGCCCGGCAGCCCATCGCTGGATGGCGAGGGCGCGCTGCGCCCCGACAGCGACCCCGCTGCGCAGACCGCGGTGCTCGGCGACGTCCGGCTGGTCCCGATCGACCGGGAGGGCGAGCTGGCGCTGCGGGTCTTCGATCCGGCCGCACCCGCCCGGGCGGCGTTCGCCGGGATCACGGTCTTCCCGTACGCGCCGGAGTGGGCGGTGCCGGCGGTGTTCACCCCGTTCGAGGACCAGCGGGCGGTGGTGGTGCCCAACGCGGACGGCCGGGAGCGGCCGCTGGAGATCAGCGGGCAGATCGCGTTCAAGCTGGCCGGCGAGCCGCACACGCTCACCGTCAGCCGGTCCGGCGACCGGCTGAGCGGCGTGATCGCGGACGGCACCAGCGGCAACCTCACCTACCGGTTCCGCTTCGTCAAGCTGCCGGCACCGGACGCCGAAGGCCGTACCGTGCTCGACCTCAACCGCGCCTACCTGCCGCCCTGCGCGTTCGCGGACCACTTCGTCTGCCCGTTCCCGCCGCCGGGGAACCGGCTGACGGTGGCGGTGGAGGCGGGGGAGAAGCACGTGCTGGCGGGCTGAGGGGCGCGGGCCGGGGTGACCCCGGTGGCCGGGCCGGATGGGCGGTGGACGAACATGAGTGGCTGTGTCGACAGATCAACCTGCCACCGGTACCGGGGCCCCGTCCGCTGATCCTTCCGCCGCTGTTCCCGGTGGGCCGCGGGAGGCCCTGCCTGATGCTGCGCCGGCTGTGCCTGCCGGGCGGTCGGGGTGGCTGGGGCGGGCGGCCCGGGGTGCGTTCGCCGACCTCGGTCCGCTCCGCGACCACCCCGACTACCGGCGGGTCTGGCTCGGCCAGTCGGTCTCCTCCATCGGCCAGCAGATGACCGCGGTGGCCGTCTCGGTGCAGGTCTACGACCTGACCCGGTCGAGCTTCGCCACCGGGCTGGTAGGCCTGTTCTCACTCGGCCCGCTGATCGCCTTCGGCCTGTACGGCGGCGCGGTCGCCGACCGGGTCGACCGCCGCAAGCTCGGCCTGATCGGCTCGGCCGGCCTGGCGGTGGTGTCAGCGGTGCTGGCCGTCCAGGCGCTGCTCGGGTCCGGGACGGTCGCGCTGCTGTACGCGGCCGTCGCCGTCCAGTCCGGCTTCTTCGCGATGAGCTCGCCCGCCCGGTCCTCGATGATCCCGCGCCTGGTACCGCGCGAGCAGCTGCCGGCCGCCAACGCGCTCAACACCATCAGCATGAACCTCGGCATGACGGTCGGCCCGATGCTCGGCGGCATCCTGATCGGCGCGTACGGGGTCCGCTCCGCGTACCTGGTCGACACCGTCGCCTTCGGGGCCACGCTGTACGCGATGTGGCGGCTGCCGGCGATGCGGCCGCTCGCGGACGCGACCGGGCGGCGGGCCTCGGTGCTGGACGGGCTGCGCTTCCTGCGGGAGCAGCCCAACCTGCGCACCAGCTTCCTCGCCGACCTGGCCGCCATGATCTTCGGCCTGCCGCGCGCGCTCTTCCCCGCCATCGCCGTCGGGTTCTACGGCGGCGGGCCCGGGACGGTCGGCCTGCTGGTCGCCGCCCCCGCGGTCGGGGCGCTGGCCGGGGCGCTGTTCTCGGGGTGGATCGGGAAGGTGCAGCGGCACGGGGTGGCGGTGCTGGCGGCGGTGTGCGCGTGGGGGCTGGCGATCGCGGCGTTCGGGGTGGTGCGGGAGCTGTGGCTGGGGCTGCTGTTCCTGGCGGCGGCGGGGTGCGCGGACACCGTCAGCATGATCTTCCGCAACACGATGATGCAGGTCGCGGCGCCGGACGAGATGCGTGGCCGGCTCCAAGGCGTCTTCATCGTCGTGGTCGCCGGCGGCCCCCGCCTCGGCGACTTCGAGTCCGGCACTGTCGCCGCCCTCACCACCCCGACCGTCTCGGTGATCACCGGCGGCCTCGCCTGCGTCCTGTGCGTCCTCCTGCTCGCGGCCCGCCGACCCGCCTTCCTCCGCTACGACGCCCGCCGGCCGACGGCCTGAGGAGGGCGCCCGGGGTGCCCGTCCTGACGTCCCCGGGCGGGGCCACGCGGCGGCGAATACCTGGCAGCGAGCACCCCTCCACGTGCTGTATTGTTTTCCACGTCGCCGGGAGACCGGAGACAAGGTCGAGAAGCCGAAGATCATCGCGAGATGACCGGAAGCCACGAGACCACGGGACGTGGCGCAGCTTGGTAGCGCACTTGACTGGGGGTCAAGGGGTCGCAGGTTCAAATCCTGTCGTCCCGACTTGCATCGCTGCAGGTCAGAGGCCGTTTCCGCCGGATGGCGGAGACGGCCTTCGTGGTTGGTGGTCGCAGTGTGGTCGTGAACGCCCGTTCACGTCGCGCTCGGAGGGCACTACCTGGTCGGGAGCTCCTCAGGGTGGCTGGCTCGTCCTTCGTCGGAGAGCCGAGCGGAGCTCTGACAGGCCGTTCGGACGCTGTTCGGCGTCGGAGTGACGTTGATTTTTCTGTGGGCGGGCATGCCTGTGAGACCCGCGGCATCCGTTTGTGGACGGTTGCTTGGGTGGACGTCAGCTATGGACCGGCTGCCCGGTGTTCTGTGCACCCCTGGCGTGGGACGTGGCCGTAGCGCCGTCAGGCGGCGTGGCTGAAGAGCGGGTTCGGTGCCGGGCCGCTGCGGGCGAGGACGTCAACGCCGCGCGCGCGGGCTTCGACGAGGCAGAGCCTGGCTTCGATGGTGTGGACCGCAGCCATCGCCACTTCCCAGGTCAGGTGGCTGTAGATGTTCGCAGTGGTCGAGAGCGTGGAGTGCCGCAGCGTCTTGGAGATGACCGCCATGGAGACATTGCCCTCCAGGGCGAGGGTCGCGGCAAGGTGCCGCAGGTCGTGGATGGTCACGTGAGGCAGGCCGGCCTGCTTGCGCAGCTCGTGGAAGCGCTGGCGGACCGCGGCCGGGTGGAGGGGCTTGCCGTCCGCGCCCTGGAAGACATGGTCGTTGTCAGTGGAGGTGCTGCGGTCCATGGCGCGCTGGAGGGCGGCGGCGACGCGTTCCGACAGGGGCACCCAGTTGCGGCTCTTCTTGGTCTTCGGTGCGGTCAGGACGAGTTCGTGGTTGTCGATGGCGGAGAGGGTGTGGCGGATGTACATGACGCGGTCGTCGATCCGCACGCACTGGCGTTGAAGCCCGAGTGCCTCGCCCTTGCGCAGGCCGGTTCCGATGATGACCTCGAAGAGGTCCGCGAAGGCGGGGTTGACGTCGCGGCAGTGGGCAAGGAAGGTGACGGCCTGCTCCGCGCTCCAGGGCACGCGCTCGTCGGCGCGGGGCCGACGCATGGGCAGGGGCTGGGCTGCGTTGTAGGGGAGCCGGTGGGTGCGGACGGCGGTCCCCAGGGCACTGGAGAGCGTGGCCAGGCAGTGGTAGACGGCTTGGCGGCCGCGGCCGGACTCGAGCTGCTCGTGCGCGTAGGAGGCGATGTGGTCGTGGGCGAGCTCCTCCAGACGTATCTTGCCGAACACGGGGATCAACTCGCAGAGCACATAGGTGCGGTAGCGGGCGTACGTGGTGGGCTTGAGTAGGAACTCCATCGACTTCAGCCACTTGGTGAGATAGGCGGCCACCGTCTCGTGCGGGTCGGCGTCGAACCCCGACAGACGTCCCTTGAGGAGACCTCGCAGCGCCGTCTCGGCGTGCCACTCGTCCTCGAACCCGCCGCGCCGCACGGTACGTCGGCGGCCGTTGAGGGAAGGTATGTCGACGGCGAAGGTCCAGGTGCCGTGCCCGTCGTCGGAAAGACGCGGGCACCCGGCCCCGAGCTGGCGCCGAGCCACGTCGCGGCATCCACATCGACGGTAGACGCGGCCCCGCCGCCGCCCAGAACTGCGCACTTTCGTCTGCCTCCTGCGGTCCTGACTTTCTCAATCAGCCCGCGAGGCTACAGATTTCACGTCTGGATGGCCGACTGCGACCACCATGCGATCACCAACACGGAATTTATGGCCTGACCTGCGACTTCCGGTGAGCACCCGCACCTGGACTTGATGGCTGCGCCTCGTGCAGCGCGGCGCGGTTCCGCCCTGTCACCCTCGGTGGTTGATGTCGCCTACGAAGGCGTGCCTTGGCCGATTCCCGTTACGCTGCGTTGTCGGTGTTGGTACAGCGCCGCCAGGCGCCGGCGTTCCGCACGGGCCCGAGCCCATCTGGAGCCACACCTCGATCTGGTCGAGCCATTGAACAAGCAGTCGTTGGCGGCTATGACGCCACCATCACCAGCGTGGGAGTGAAAGGTGGGCGAGGCAGACTCCGATGGTCAACGATCCGATATCGATATTGCCCAGTCTGAAATGGGTCGCCCGTTGCAGCGTCGCGCGAGGTTGTCTATCTTCACTTCTCGTGCCAGCAATCGCGCATCGGCGATCGCCGCCCAGCACTGCACAGTTGTGCTTGTGATCGAGCAGCCTTTGCGACAGCGAAAGCGTCCGCAGCTCGGGCCTTCGCCTTGAGGGGGGACAGGCTGTTACTGGATCTGCTTGTTCCGGAGGGAGCGAGAACACCGCCGATAGCGATGAAGGACTTCTCGGACGAGTTCAGGGCCGATACCGTCGCCCTGTTCGAGTCCACGCTCGGAGCGACGCACAAGGACATTGCCGCTGACCTGGGCATCAATAGGGCGACGCTGCGTGAGTGGGTGCTGCGGGACCGCGAACGCCGCGGCGTCGTCCCCACCGTCCCCAGGTCGGGCGGGAAGGCGGCGGCGTTGGCAGGACAGTCGGCCGTGGCCGCCGATCCGGCCAGCGGACCCGGCGGCTGGAGGCCCGTGTGGCCGAGCTCGAGGCCAACGAGCGGAAGCTGGCCACCGAGCGGGACATCCTGCGCAGGGCGGCCAAGTAATTCGCCGGCGAGACGAACTGGTGAGCCGCTTCCAGCTCGTCCACGACCACCGGGACGCCTACGAGGTGAAGCGGCTGTGCCAGGCCCTGGACTTCAACCGCTCCAGCTACTACAAGCGGCTCAGTGGTGCCGATGCCAGAGCCGTCCGCAGGTGCCGGGACGAGGTCCTGGCCGAACGGATCCGCCGGATCGACGCCGACTCCGACGCCGACGCCGACTCCGGCGGCGCCTACGGCTCGCCCCAGGGTGACCGCGGAACTGCGCGGGACCGGGACTCGGGTCAACCCCTACGAAGCCCTACCCGCCCGCTCGGAAACCATGATCCATGGCGCGATGATCGGCCTCATGACCCGCCGCCTCGCCAGTGAAGCCACCCCGACCTGGTGCGGAACCTGAACCCCGTCATCACGGCGAAACGCCCAGTCAGAGCACAGGTCCCGTGGATACCGGTGTCCTCCATCGTCAGGCACTGCGTAGTTGTCGATCCCCTCGTCAGCCGTGGGCCGTCTCGGCCTCGTCGTCCGGCGTCGTGGATAGTCCGGCCGCGTCGGCGAGGTCTGGGTCCTCCCTGACCTGGTCTCCGACGGGTGTGTGCGACTCCTCGTTCAAAGTCTGGTCGCCGTCGGCGAGTGTCGGGAGGACATATGCCTGGGCCAGCCCCGCGAGGTGGAGGGGGAGGGGGAGAGACAGGGCGGCGGCGTAATCCGGGGCCTGGCGGAGCTGGTGCATGGCGAGGGCCAGGGCCTCGGGGTCGTCGGACTTTTCCAGTACGGGGGCCGCGGCGTCGTCGTCCTCGTGGCAGCCCAGTACCGCGATCTCCACCAGGGTCGGGTTCCAGGCGCTGGTGCCCGCCTGCGAGGTGAGGTTGCCTGCCGCGTTGACCCGGGTGGCGAGGCGGTCGAGTGCGGGGGAGATCGCATGGGTTCCGGGGCGTTCGGTGGTGCTGTAGAAAACCCGCTCGCGCGACGAAGCCCCGTTCCCGTACCGCTGCTGGGGGTTCTGTGCCCAGAAGCCGGCCGGCTGTCCGTGGGGCTTGCCCGGGTCGGCCAGGCCCCACCATTGGGCGCTCTCGCGACCGCCGCACCCGCGCACGCGTACGAGGCGGAGTTCGTCGTCCAGTCGGCCTGCCGGGGCGTGGCCGGGCTTGATCAGGTCACGTTCGGTCTGGCCGTCCTGGAGCCATGGCCAGTGCAGTCGGCTGTTCTGAGCATGGGTGATCAGTGCGGTGGGTTGCCCTCGGAGGGAGTGCAGCACGCGTTGGAGGAATGCGGCGGTCTCCCTGCGTTGTTGGGCGAGGTTGCTGCGCCACTGCTTGCCGGTGACCCGAGGGGCATCGGGGCGTGCGTCATCGTCTGAAGTCTCAGGTTCCGTGAACGCTTCGGGGCCGATCTCCGCCTGTTTCACCAGACCGAGGAGGAACTGAGGGTAGGGCACCCATTCCCCTGCGGTGTCATCCCAGCCGCTTACGGCTGCAAGGCCTTCCCCGGCCCGGAGCGGGGTGACGAGGACGGCCACAGGCAGGTGCTTGGGCAACCGGGTCGGGCCGTCCTTGCGACGTTTCACCATCCACACCGCCGCGTATTGCAGCGAGTCCGGAAGATCGTCATCCAGGGTGTGCTGGGGCAGGACGCGGACACCGAGCTGGCGCAGTCCGTCGAGCCACGAGCTGTACGTGCGGTGGTCGAGGCTTTCCGCGTTGTCGATCTGCCGATCGGTGGACGGGGTGACGACGAACTGAGTCAGCAGGCCTGCGTCGGCGCACCCGAGGCGGATGGCGAACTTGGGGTCCGTCGACGCCGGGCGAAATGTACTGCGGTGTGCGACTTCCACGAGGGCGAGTTCGGGGCGGGAGGGGTCCGCGCCGTCCGCGCGGAGCCAGGAGCGTAGGGCGCGGCGCCGTTCAGCGACGGCCGCCGCGAGTGCCGCGCCTTTGCCCTTGACCGCCGGGTCGGGCACGAGCCGGTCGCCCAGTCCGTCGGCGAGGGGCAGGCAGCGCAGCCGGAGTGTGACCTCCGCCGTCCGCCACTCCAGGACGACCGGTGCTCCGGGCGTGGCCTCGTCGAAGTCTCGGTCCGTGACGTGGGCGGCACTGGCGCCGCCGTCGCCGTCAAGGCCCAGGGCCTTGGCGAACTGTTCCACTGCCTCGCGGCGTACCTCGGGCGACTGCCACAGCAGCCGGGCCTCCACCACGGGCGGGTCAGCCTGTTCCCGGCCGTGGGAGGCGATCCGGGCCTGTGCCGCTAGTGTCACGCGCCGTGCCCGGGTCTCGCGCACCAGCTCGGTCTTCTTGGCTTCGTCGGTCCTGGGCTTGGGCCGCCGGTTCTCCGGCGCGCCGATGCCCTTGCTGCGTCCGCGCATGAGGTCGGGTACCCGGGCCAGTGTTTCAGGGAGGGCCTGCTCGGCCCATTCGGTGAGCTGGGCCCGCTGGTTGGGCATGAAGCCGGTGCCGATCTCGTGCTTGCCCATTCTGGTGCTGTGCACCACGGTGGCGCGGACGCCGCGGCCCTCGCCGATCCAGGAGACCGGTTCGGTGAGGAGCTGTTCGGGGTCGGGGAAGTTGCCGGCGAGGCTGAGCCCGCGCAGGATGCCGGCGGTGTCGTTCTCCGACCAGACGAAGGTGTCGGCGGCCCGGTCGCGGCGCAGGCGTGCCAGTGCGTAGCGTTCGGTGGCCGGTGCGCCGGGCAGCCAGGGGATGGTGGGTCGCAGGTAGACCGTAGTGGCCTCCCGGTAGGGCAGGTTAAGGCGTTTGGTGGTGGTCCGAGGGTGGGTCGCCCAGCGGCGTACACCCCAGTGCAGGTGGAGACGCGGCCTGGGGTCAAACGGCGTGGTGTGCAGGGAGATGTTCAGGAGGACGGAGAACCACCATTCCTTGCGTTTGACGGTCCGACACAGGGGCTGCGACATGAGTTCCGCGCCTTGGTCGCGAGGTCCGCGGGGCAGCGCCCGGAACCGCAGCTCCCCGCCCTCGAACGGGAAGGGGTCGAGGGTCAGGATGCGGCGTGCCAGGGCGTCGGTGGCGAGTTGGAACTGGCGCGGTTCCGGGGCGGCAGTGCCGCCCCGGGTGGTCGGGGTGGTGAGGAGTTCGACGCCTCTGGCGGGCTGCCACTTGGGCAGGTTCTGCTTCAGCTCGGTGCTGCTCGCGAGCAGCACCGAGCGGAACCTGGGATCCTGTGCGGAGCCCTTGGGGCCGAGGGTACGCAGCCAGGCGTCGAGGAGTTGCTGCATGGAACGGCCCGGGAGGGGGTCGGGTGCCGAGGCCGGTACATACATCCAGAAGTCCTCGGCGGCCTGCGGCCCCGGTTCCACGGGGATCCGCGGCCGGGGGCGGACGATCACGTCGGGGGCGAGGGTCTGGAGCACACCGTCGAGTCGGCGGGTGGGCAGCGTCGGCTGCCGCTTCTCCTCGTCCCGCCCGTGGTTGTGCAGTTCGAGGAGTCCGGCGTCCCAGTGTTCGGGGAAAGGGAGTGCGTGGAAGTCCTCGGTCCAGGGGGTGCCCTCCTCGGCCAGGTGGTACGCGGATCGGCGGATGTTCTTGTACACGTAGGTTCTCCCTGCGATGTCCGTACGTGGCGGGTGCGGTTGCCCGCTAACAGTGCTGCCCAGGGCGGTGGTTGGCGTGCTTCAGTCGACCGATCGTGGGCCGGGTGATGTCCCCATGGCGCACAGTGCTTCGTACAGCGGGCGGTAGAGCAGCTTCACGAGTGCGGCGTCGGCGGGATCGGTGCGCGCGCCGTACCCGACGGTGCCAGTGTCCGTGTCGGTGTGCGCGAAGTACGGCGCCAGAACGTCCCGTAGCCTGACCAGCAGCCCGGGGTCGCCTGCGCGGCGTGGGCGCCGGTTCTGGCCGGTGAAGGGTGCCTGTGCCTCGGCAAGTCGCGGTGCGAAGGCCGCGTCGACGAACACGACGCGGGCGGGTACGCCACCGCGGACGAGGCGCCCGATGACCTGCCAGATGGTGACGAGCTGGTCCCAGACGAAGGACTTCTTCTCGTCATCGGAGAGCGAGGAGTAGATGTAGGGCCGTGACAGTACGTGCCGCCACACGCCGCGCGCGGTGGTCCTGAAAGCACTGCCTGCCGCGTTCAGGTCCCCGGCCTGGGTGACCATGTCGCTGAACGTCCCTTCGCCCGGCAGCTTCAGTTGACCGCGTACGAACCGCGTCGCCCAGTCGTTGATGGCGAAGACCGCCAGGGAGAGGTCGTCGGGGCGGGGGTGCGGGCGGACAAGGAAGAACACCGTTCCGAACGCCGCCACCTTCTCCTCGCCGGGCCGTTGGGGGGCGGTGAGGATGTTGTGTCCTCGTTCCACGGCGAGGAGGGGCGCCACGAGCAGTTCGGCGTCCGGGTCGTCGGCGAAGGACGCGAGGTCCCCGCGCCGGACCGCTCCTGCACCCGATTTCGTGGCCGGCGCCTGGCTTCGTGCCGACGCAGTCCCGTCGACGGCGGCCTCCAGTTCGGCGTCGTCGGCGGCCAGGACGCGTACGCGGCCACGCCAGCGCGGGATCTCGTTCAGGGCTGTGGCGGCCACTCTGGCTTCCGAGTAGCTGCCCACCAGGAGCAGGGCACGTTTGCGGCGCTGGTCGGGGATTCGGGCGAGTTCGCTCTGGAGAGGGGAGGAGTTGCCGTCGCTCCGGGATCGGGCGAGCCGGTCGATCATCAGGCGCAGGACGTCCTCGCGTTGGTCGGGGTCCTGGCCGGAGAGCCTGATCGGCTGTCCTGCGGCGTCGTAGAGGAACTCGGTGCGGAACACGGTCTCCCGGATGGCGGCGAGAGCCTTGCGCTGCGGTTTCAGTACGGCACGGACGGGGGCGAGGACATGGGCCCGGGTAGAGGTGCCGGCCCAACTGGTGCCCGACATCAGCAGCACGTGTGGGCCTGCCTTGCCGAGGCTTGGGTCGGCGCCGAGCTGGGGAAGACCCAGGAGCAGTTCCCGGCCCACGCCCGCGCAACGGAAGAAGCGCAGGGTGCCGGTGCGGTGCCCGTCCTTGTCGCGGGCGGCGGCCCGTTCGTCCACCAGGTACTGGAAGCCCAGGACGTTGCCCATGGGCGCTTCGGGCAGAAGTGGCGCGTAGTCGAGGGGCGGGCGGCGGGTCAGTTCGTGGGCCGTGGAGTCCAGCCGTAGCGCTGCCTCCACCTGGGGCCACAAGAACGTCACCCGGTCCAGGCGTTGGTGCAGGGCGGCGAGGACGAGAGTGAATTCCAGACGCCGTGCGTTGAGTTCCCGCCACTCCGCGGTGAGTGGTACGTCCTCGGGGGCGGGCTTCTTGCCTCGCTCGGCGGCGGGCACGGGGCGCTGTTCCGGGCTCGGCGCTCCGACGAGGAAGGAGTCGAGGAGCGCGCGGACACGGTGCCGTGTCTGTTTCTCGTCGAGGGTGTGCAGGACGTCGTGGGCGAGGGCGGTGAGCTCGTCGGTGGGGGTTCCATAGGGGCCGCGTCCGCCGAGCGGATCGTCGCGGAACGTGTCGAAGAACCCGGTGATCTCCGTGCGTCGCTGCGCCCAGGGAGCGTCGGGGACAGGGGAGTCGCCATCGGCCCCGAGCCCTTCCTCATCCTCGTAGAGTGCGCTCTCGTCCTCGACGTCCCCTTCGCTCGTGCTGTCCGGTCGTCCGGCGGTCTGGCCTCGCGTCAGCGGGTACCAGGCGTGCAGCAGCTTCTCCTGGAGCGTCCACGCGCTGAAGTAGTCGATCTGCGCCCAGTCCCGCATCGCTCCGTCGTCGATGAGCATGGCGTACAGCCGGTCCGCGGCGGAACCAACGACGTCCAGGGCGGCGGACCACCGTTCCACGTCCTGGTTGGAGAGCTGCAGCCGTCCCTGCCGGGCGAGTTCGGCGATTTCGTGGGTCTGCAGCTGGTCGAGCCAGGAGTCGGAGACACCGGTGGTGACGAGGGTGGCCGACGGGGCGAACATCTGGTCGAGCTGCATCTGTACACGGTCGGCCTCGTCGACGACGACGATGTCGCTGCGCAGGCAGGCCAGCTCCAGATAGCGCAGGCGCTCGGCGTTGAGCTGACGCGGAACCGCGGTCTGGACGAGACTGGCCGGGTTGGCCACCCAGATCAGCGCGTCCACGAGGTCACGCGCGGCGGAGTGTCGGGGGCAGACGCTCCACAGTGGGCAGGCGTGCGGGATGCCCAGGTCCTCTTCGTCGGCCTCGGTGTTGTCCGTGGCGCCCTCCCTGTCGACGGCGCCTCGGGCTCGTTCGAGCTCGCGTACCGCCCGCTCGGCCGCGGGCTCCTCGGCGGTCTCCTGGCGCCGAGCGGGGCGAAGGGCACCGCACGGCGCGTCGGTGTAGCGCAGCGGCTCGGATGTGTCGAGTGCGCGCAGGGCGTCCAGCGGGCAGGCGGTGCTGAGGTGGGCGAAGACGGGTTCAGTGTGAGCCAGCAGGGAGTGTTCTCCCCGTGCGGCGAGTCTGCGGTGCAGCCGCTGGGTGTGCTGGGGCCGCGTGGTGCCCCCCTGCACCAGGGCGGCGCTCAGGCCGAGCGTGCGGAACAGCTCGGTCAGTGTCAGCTGTTCGGCCACATCGCCGACGACGAGAGTGATGCGCAGGCCGTTGTGGTACGCCCAGACGGCGAGCAGTGTCATCAAGGTCGACTTGCCGGCGCCGACCATACCGACGAGGTGGGTGAGCCGATCGAGCGGTAGCGCGGACGCGGCTTCGAAGGCTGTCCCGTCCGGGGTACGGGTGTCGAGGTCGAGCTGGGCGAGACGCTGCTCCCAGTTCCCCGCCTTGAGCCCCCGCCGCTGCTCCTCCGCGTCCATCCACCGTGCGAGGTCCGCCAGTTCGTCGAGTGGCACGTCGAGGGGTCCTGCGGTGGCCGGGCGTTCGGCGGTGAGGGGGTGGCCGGGGAAGGGATCCCGCACGAGATCGGCGGGGACCGTGACGGAAGTGCGCCGGTGGCGGCGGTCCATGAAGCGGTGTTCGCCCGCCTCCGCCGGGGGAAGCACCTTCGTGGCGAAGTCGGGGAGGTTCGCGAGCGCGTCGTCGTAGGTGGTGAAGCGGTCGGCCGCCACCTTGAGGGGGACCCGATGGGCGGGCTCCCCGGCCGCCGGAACGCGGTACGCACGCAGCCGTTCCGGCAGTTCCAGGTAGGCGTCCAGGCTCTGCTGCCACATCCGGCCGCGGCGCATCGGCCAGAGCAGGTGCCGGGCCGCGGCCAGTGCGACCTGTTCGGTGGTGCCAGTGGGGAGCTTCGAGGCCCGCGCGAAGGCGAGACCGTAGCCGCCGAGGAGCGTCCACGCCCCGTCGGCAGCGTGACCGGGCGCCACGGTCTCCATCAGCCGCAGAGCGAGCTCGACCTGGCAGAGCAGAGCAGGCCGGGTCCCGGCGTGTTCTTCGGGCCAAGGCCTCAGTGCGGCGACGACCGGTTGGTACCAGCTGCTGCGGTCACGCATGGTCTGTTCCCTTCTTCCCGGCGCCGTCGGTCGCCGCCGTCTGACTTTCGGACCGGGACGACGCCGTGCGGGCCCCGTCGTGCTCCCTCGCCGGAGGCACGGTGTGCAGGGGCGCGATGGACGCGTCCGGCCCGCGTTCGCCGGACAGCCGCAGCCGCGCGGTCCGTTTCAGCTGGTCGTCCGTCAGCAGCCTTAGACCGCACGCCCCCGGGCCCCGCTCCCTGGCATACATGGCCAGGTAGTCGCGACGGGCACGCACCCGGAATGCGGGCACCACCCAACAGGCTTCGTCATACGGGGGCTCGGGGCGGACGGCCGTAGCCGCGCGTCCGAGGAAGGCGGGGTGTGCCCAGTCCTTGACGTCGACGGCCCACAGGTGACCGTCGGGGAAGGTGATGCGAAGGTCGTACGCGTCGAAGCCGGGCCACATCTCGACGGTGAGGCCTAAGGCGCGCAGCTCGTCCTCCAGGGAGACCTCGGCGCGTCCGGGCCCGGTGACGAACTGCCTCAGAGGCTTCCGCAGTTGACGCAGTTCGCCCACCTCCGACGCGACGAGTTCCCGGCCGTGCGGCGGGGGACCTTGGTGCCGACACTGGTCGCGCTCGCACCACCACTCGGTGTCGGACACCGGATGGAGCAGGGTCAGGCAGCGGTGACAGCACAGGTACGCGCCGTCCCGGCGGAACCCGAGGGGGACGGGGGCGTAGATCTCCTCGATGAGGAAGCGCACGGGATCGAGGAAGAGGTCAGTGCTCACCTCGGCCCAATCCGCTTCGGTGAGGACGGGCCGATTCACCAGGAGGCGACGGAAGGCCGTGTACGACTCGGGTGACGACACGGCCCGGCAGGCGCGGAGGGCCTCATGGATCACCAGGCGGTCGTACTGCCGTCCGGTGCTGTCCCCATATCCCCGCACGGCGAGCTCGTGGCAGAGCTGCGTGGGCTCTCCGGAATCCTTGTCGATCATTCGGTCTGCGGTGTCGAACAGGTCCGCGGGCAGCCGGTCGAGGGGCCAGCTGCCCAAGGGACGGACGCGGGCCCAGCGCATCATCTCGGGCACACCGGCCGGGGGCTTGGCACCGCTACGCAGGCACTGAAGCACTAGGGCATCCAGGGCCCGCTGCGCGCCGGCCGGGTAGGGCAGAGTGAAGGAGTCAAGACGGTCGACGGCCGCCAGGTGCAGAACGGCGGTGGCCACGTCCCGCAGGAGGACGACATCGGGGTTGGACAGCCAGTCCGGTACCAGTTGTTGGTCAGGCATGGGGCGGGGTGTCCCCTCGCGGCGAGGTCTGCGTGTCGGGGCTCGACGGGCGCGGATGGTCAATGACGTAGGCGATGCCGGGCCGACACCACGTCCGGGCCTGACAACCGTGGCAGTGGCGTCCGGTCCTCGGTTCGTAGGTGGTGTCGTCCAGGAGTGGCTGTGCGAGTTCGGCGATGACGGCCCGGGCTTCGTCGACGATCTCGGCGCGGCCGGGGTCGATGGGTTCGAGTCGACTCTCCCCGCGGACCTCACGCAGATGCTCCAGTTCGACCCAGGTGCGGCGCGGGTCGTCGCCGAGCGCGCCCGCGTGGAACAGCAGGACACCGAGGGCGAGTTGGGGATAGGTGCGGAGCAGGGAATCGCGTTCCCACAGCGGGCGGGCCGACGTCTTGGTCTCGCGCCAGATCCACCGGCCGCGGTGGGTGTACACCAGATCGGGTACGGCGAGGACGACTATGTCGAGTTCTGGCACGTAGGCCGTGACCCGATGCTGTACGAGCACCTGCTCGTCGGCGTCAAGTCCGTTGAGGGGGCACAGCAGCCGATGTTCCGCGAGCATCCCGGCAGCCTCGCGTGCGGAGGTGTCGTCGAGTCCGGCCCTGGCCCGCACCGCCGTCGGCTCGGGGATCTCGCGGTCCCGGCAGCCACGCACCGGGCGTTCGGCGTGCTCTGCGTCGAGCCAGGTGTCGACGGCTCTGCCGCGCCGTGCCCCCCGGTCCTCGGCCGAGAGGTCGTTGAGGTGCAGTCGTCGCACCAGGTGGTACTGGGCGGGGCACTCGGCGTGCAGCCGCAGGTCCCAGACGGAGACGGAGCGGCGTTCGCGTGCGAGAGCCGGAGGGCGCCCGCCCCACAGCTGCGGGGTGCGCTTCAGATCCGTGCAGCCGGCGATGGCCTTGCAGCCGACACAGCTCTCCCCGGGCCGCACGCCGGGTTCGGTGGCAGCCGTGACGAAGGCAGGCGCAGCGTCGGTCCTGAACCGCTGTCTCGCCTCGCCGGGGCCTTCGGAGAGCAGCTCCTCCACGGACCCGTCGGCGCACCCGACGTCGAAGACACGGACCAATTCGGGCGGGCAGGTGCTCTCGGTCGCGGTGGGCGGGGGCTGGGCGCGTTGTTTGCGGCGAGGCGTGGGCGCGCCGAAGGCCATCACCTGCGCCACGGCCCCGAGTTCCGCGTCGGGGCGGCCGGTCTTGGCCCGGCCCATGGAAGGCAGCCACAGGTCGCGCACCCTTCCGTCGGAGGAGGCGTACATGCGGCCCCAGAGTGTGTGCTCGTACTGCCGGGCGCCACGGGCGTCGGGAGCGTCCGTGCGGGGAGTGCGCCACGTCCATGGCTGCTTCACCGGCTTGGTCTCAGGCAGCCCGGCCTCGACGGCGGCTGCCTGTTCGCGGGTACGGGCGGCCACGTAGCGCTCCAGGGCGTGGGCGGTCCAGGCCAGGTGGGCGGGGTGGACCGGGGCGCCCCATCCTTGGAAGGGACCGCGGGTGCCCCGGAGTTCCTCGCGTACCCGCTCCACGGGCCATCCGTCGTGTTCCACCAGGTCGAGAGCGGTGAAGAGCGGGCCGAACCCGAACTCCTCGCGGGGTGGCCGCCGGAACGGCACGGCCGGGTCGGCGGCGAGCAGGGGCCGCATGGCGGTGCGTCGGTGGGTGGGACAGGCCGCGTCGTCGGGCCGGGCCATCCGGGGGCTCGCCCTGATCAACCAGTCGTGGCCGGCGACGCCGGGTGGATTTCGCATGGTGACCTCCGTGGCAGGCGGTATGGGCAGGAGGGTGCCCAGAGCGATGGGAGTCCGAGGACGTCCGGGCACCACTTGAGCATGGCACAAAGTTGTGAACTGAGTCCATGGACGGCTCGCGTCTAGATTCTTTCACGCTACGCTGGTGGGTCTGATGCGCAGTGGTGCGAAGGGGCACAGTGGTGGACGCGGATACGTACAAGCCCGGCGTGGGTGATCTGGTCGACGGGCGCTACGAGTTGAAGGACTCTCTGGGCAAGGGCGGGATGGCCCAGGTCTGGCGGGCCCGAGAGGTGTCCGGGGGGCGGGAGGTGGCGGTGAAATTCCTGCGCCACGACTCCGAGGCCCTGTACTGCCTCGACCCGTACGAGCGGGATGCCGAACTCGCCGTCAGGAACGCCCGGTTCCGACGCGAGGCCAACCTCCTGGGCACGCTCGACCACCCGGGAATCACCGAACTGTACGGGAGCGGATCGCACCGGGGTGTCCCCTACATCGCCATGCGCCTGGTGACCGGAGTGAGTCTGCGGACCTTCCTTGACGAGCACAGCCCCCTGCCCCTGGCCACGGCGGTTGCCGTCGCCATCCAGGTGGCAGGGGCGTTGGCCTGCGCACATACGCTCCCGGTCGTACACCGGGACCTCAAGCCCGCGAACATCATGATCGATGAAGAGGGGTGGGTCATCCTCATCGACTTCGGCATCGCCAAGCCGCTGCACGCCGACGCCACCCGTTACACGGCGCACGGTTCGACGCTTGGCACCCGCGGTTATCTGGCGCC
Source organism: Kitasatospora sp. NPDC094015 (assembly GCF_040304075.1). Taxonomy (NCBI): domain Bacteria; kingdom Bacillati; phylum Actinomycetota; class Actinomycetes; order Kitasatosporales; family Streptomycetaceae; genus Kitasatospora; species Kitasatospora sp. NPDC094015. The sequence goes on along the minus strand of NZ_JBEOUL010000001.1, from coordinate 470,404 downwards.
GGAGCAGCTCCTGGAGCGCGAGCCCACCACGCGCACGGATGTCTACTGCTTCGGCTGCATCTTCTACGAACTCCTCACCGGGCGGCCCCCGTTCCCGCTCGGCGCGGAGTCCGGCCTGACCGACAAGCACCTCAACGAGGTGCCGCTGCCACCGAGCACGTACGCCGCGGGCATCCCGGAGTCGATCGACGATCTGGTGCTGCGAATGCTCGCCAAGAAGCCCGAGCAGCGCCCGGCCGTTGACGAGGTCCTGGAGGTCCTCGACCTGTTCGCCCCGGGGGTCGGCGATCCCGAGCCCCGGCCCCGCACCCACCCCGACCCGACCGCCCCCAAGCGCCGGCCGCAGGACCGGGCTGTTGGTCCGCGCCCCGCCGCTCTCACGCTGCCTCTCGCGTCCGCACCGGCCGATGAGTGGCTGGACGCCCGCGCGGTGGAACAGCTCTGCGTGCAGGCCGAATCGGAGATCGCGACCGGTGAGCCGGGCGACGCGATCGACCGGCTGCACGGTCTGACAGAACGGGTCCGCGAGGAGTGGGGTGAGAAGCGCCCTCTGGTGCGTCGCGTGTGGCAGGCGGCTGCGGACGGGTTCCGCCTCTCCGGCAACTTCGGCGCTGCGGCCCGCCTCTACCAAGCCGTCGACAACGATCTCATTCACGGGGATGGCCCGGCCGAGCGGGCCGATCGCGCGCTGATCCGGCTGCGCACGGCCGAGTGCCGGCTCACGTTCGGGGAACTGGAGGCGGCCATCGCGGCGGTTGACGCGGCGGGCCGCACCGCCGCCGGACTGCCACTGGAACTTGGGGCTCGTGTCGAGGCCGTACGCCACGCCGTCGACGCCCAGCTCACGGCCCGCCTGGCCGAGCCAAGACGCGGGGAGGTGTGACGCCAGCCGTTGCGGGCGAGCCGATGTGCTACGCCTGGTTGGCCAGGCGTCCGGCCGCCAGTTCGTCGCCGAGGTCGCGGACAAGGCTGCTGCCGAGGTCGACTGCGCGGCGCAACAGCCGTTCGAAGGCGGTGAGTTCGCGGAACCCCTCTCCGTAGCGCCGCTGTTCTCTGAGGGGAACCTGGCGGATCTGGAGACGGCGGACGTCGATTCGGGAGGAGTTCGTGGTGTGGGTGCCGGCCTGCCGGGCGTTGGCGGGGGCCCGCAATGAACCGGCGAGGAACCAGGCGTCGAGCTGTTCGGGCTGTACTCGCACGGCATGCAGTTGTGGGCCGAGGGCGGTCGGCGGCCCTTCGTGGACCCAGGCGGAGAAGGCACGGGCGACGCCCACCACCACGATGTCCCCAGGTTCGGCGATGACGGCCTCGCCGGCCGCCGCGGTGCTGGGAGCGAGCCAGCTGCGGGGTTCGCCGTCCACCAGAAGATCGGGGACGGTGAGGAGGGGGATGCCGTCGTCGGACGGCGGGCCGGCGTGGATCGATTCCTCCGGCGGCTGCTGGCCGGCGCGCAGGGTGAGCGCCCCGGCCCGGGCGAGCTCGGCGACTGTGGTTGCCGTCGGTGTGTCCGCCTCGGCCGTGGCGAGGTCGAGCGCCGCGAGCAGCCTGGCCAACTTGTTCACGTGCGCGGTGAGCCCGGTGAACTCCCGCCAGGATTCGGCCAGCCGAGGTGCCGTGTCCGCCGGCGACGGGGCGATGTGGCGTCCAGGGGTGAGGTCGACCTCGTCGTTGAGGAGTTCGATGACGGGCACCTGTCGCACGTAGGCAGGGACCTGCAGGGAGTCGGCCTCTTCGACGGCCTCGCGCACGAAAGCGCTGATCGCCGCCCAGTCGGGGGTCCATTTCTCCTCCGGGTCCCGGGGGAAGCGCGAGGCGGCGTCGGCGACGAGAAGCCGATCGCCCACCGGTGTGCCTTCCCCGTAGGCGGGCATCCGCAGCACCCACAGGTGCAGGGAGACGCTGTGCGGTGCGGCGCAACCCGGCGGCAACGCGACGACGGCTCGCAGTTGCCCGGTGCGTAGCAGCGAGCCGCGGATGCGGCGGCCGGCCTTCCTGGCCGCGACGGCGGGCGGCAGCAGCAGTACTGCGGTGCCGCCGGGCCGCAGCTGAGCCAGGCAGTGCTGGACCCAAGCGAGTTCGGGCTCGGTGCGCGGGGGAAGGCCGTGGCTCCAGCGAGCGTCGGTGGCCAACTCCTCGTACCCCCAGTCCCGTTCATTGAAGGGCGGGTTGCACAGGACGATGTCGGCGGAGGTGCCGGAGAACGGGTCGTCGCGTAGGGAGTCCGCAGCCCGCACGGAGACCTGCGCCCACTCCTTCTCCCCGTGGCCCTCGTTCTCGGCGAGCGCCATGCGGGAGTCCGCCAGGGAGGCGAGGACGGCGTCCCGGTCACTGCCGAGCAGCGTGAGTGCCCCGGCGCCGGACGCCCTCACGGCGTCGGCCGCGGCCAGGAGGAGATGCCCGGGGCCGCAAGCAGGGTCCATGACCGTGGTGCCGCCGGAGCTGCCCGGGCTGTCGCCCACCACGCCGTTGGCAGCCCTGAGGGCGAGTTGTGCCATGAGGGATGCCAGCGGTTCCGGGGTCGTGGCGATCTGGCGCACATGGACGTCGAGCCAACGGCGCAGCAGAAACGCGAAGGTTTCCGTGCCCCCTTCACGCTGTCCGAGATCCACGGCCCGTTCGATCAGCGCCCGTGTGTCGGCACGAATCTTCTCGCCTTCGTCGCTCGCCCGCCCGGAGAGGAGCCGTCCTACCTCGGCGATCGTGGCCCCGGTCTCGTCGCGCCCGCCGAGCGCCTCGAAACCGGGCCAGAGCCATTCCCTCTCGGCGGACTTCTTCAACTTCTTGTTGTCGCGCAGCCAGCCCTCGATGTCGGCCAAGGAGAACTGAGGGTTGGTGTCGGTGCCGGCGATCCGCTCAGGGAAGGACGGATGCCGCCGCCGCCAGTTGCTCACCGCGGCTCGTCCCACACCCGCAAGGCGGGCGATTTCGGCCAAGGTCACCGGTACGGCGCGCGACGTGGACATCTACACTCCCAGGGCATTTCTGGTGGAGGGAGGACTTTCCCCTCGGTCATGGGTGTGTGATCAAGCCACCCTTCCTCCGAACTGCATCGGCCAGCGTACATGACCATTGACTTTGTTCACAGATGCACCATGGCGGGTTTGGGGGCGTACGTCGCGTTCTGGTCGGTCAGGGGCACAGGTCAGCGCGAGGGCTGGCAGTGCCGCCCTGGCGTTGCCCCCGTCCGCCCGGGTCGGCTGTTCCGCCCCGATGTTGCCCATGCCCGCACAGGCCGGGCTTCGGGCCCCATCGGGTGGGTGAAGGGCCGCAGCGGGTCCACTTCCGCCCACGGGACGAGTGCCTGTTCGGGGGTGCGGCGCTCGGGTAGCCACACGGCGAGACGCCGCCACACCTCGCCGGCGTGGGCGGGGCGCTCGTCGGGGTCCTTGGCCAGCAACTGGAGCACCAGGTCCTCCAGTTCGGAGGGGATGCCTGCGCGGAGCCTTCCGGGCGGTACGGGCGGCTGCTCAAGGATCATGCCGGGAAGCATCAGTTCGGACTCGTGCGTGAAGACCGGTTCGCCCGTCAGCATCGCGTACAGCAGACAGCCCAGCGCGTACAGATCGGTACGGGGGTCGACCGGCTTGCCCTGCACCTGTTCCGGTGCCATGCACTCCAGGCTGCCGGGGCGCTCGCCGGTCGTGGTGAGGCCTGTGGTGTCCGGGTCGAGGAAGGCGGCGACGCCGAAGTCCAGGACCTTGACCACGCCGTCTGTGCGGATCACGACGTTGCTGCCCTTGAGGTCGCGGTGCACGACCTCGCGAGCGTGTACCGAGCCCAGGATGGAGGCGATCTGGACGCCGACCGACGCGGTCTCCTCGATGGAGAGCGGGCCCTCCTCGGCGATCCGGTCGTCGAGCGGGGGCCCGATCACGTACTGCATGACGAGAAAGCGGGTGCCGTTCTCCTCGCCGAGGTCGTAGACGGTGGCGAGGCCCGCATGGTCGAGTCGCGCGACGGCCTGCGCCTCCCGGCGGAACCTTTCGGCGTCGCGGGCGCGCTGCTCCACGGTGAGTCCCAGATCGACGTTCATGGTCTTCAAAGCCACGTCGCGGCCCAGGTTCTCGTCGTGGGCGAGCCAGACGACTCCCATGCCGCCCCGGCCGATGAGGCGCTTGATCCGGTAGCGGCCGGCGATCAGTGTTCCGGTGTCCATTCGCGCTGCGGCCCGTCCCCTCCGTGCCCCGCCGCGCCCGGCCCGGGCTGGCGTCAGAGAGAGTGTGGCACGGTGGCGCCTCGAATGTCGCCCGCGCGATGCTTATGCGTTGACTGAGTTCACATGCTCTTGTTCTAATGGGGTGAAGGCGGGACGGTTTGTCCCGTGTGCCTCACCCGCTACGGTGATGCGTGGATTAGGTCGGGAGCTAGTGAGGATCACGTGGACGTCTTCGAGGTGCACCGCCGGCTCATCCGGGACTACAAGGAATACACGTCCGGTTCGGTGGTGATCGACGACCTGCGGATCGGCGAGAAGGTGTCCAAATCCCTTGCCGACGGCGACCAGTGGCCCGACCCCTGGCTCTCGCTCAATCCGAGCTTCGCGAGCGGCGGCACCGTCGATCACCTCGCCGACGACCTCGGCCTCCTCCACCCCGAGTGCAAGCGGATCTTCCGCACCGGCAAGGACAAGCGGGGTGCGACGATCCGTCCCATCCGCTTCCACCGGCACCAGCGCGACGCCATCGAGGCCGCCGACTCGAAGGACTCGTATGTCCTGACGACCGGCACCGGCTCCGGAAAGAGCCTCGGCTACATCGTGCCCATCGTCAGCCGGATCCTGAGCGAGAAGCGGCCCGGAGACCGCCCGAGCATCAAGGCGATCATCGTCTACCCGATGAACGCGCTGGCTAACAGCCAGCGGGGCGAGCTGAGGAAGTTCCTCACCGCCGGATACGGCGAGGGCAACGAGCCTGTCACGTACGCCCGTTACACCGGCCAGGAGAAGCAGTCCGAGAAGGAGGCGGTCCTCGACACCCCCCCGGACATCCTGCTCACCAACTACGTGATGCTGGAGCTGCTGCTCACCCGCCCCGAGGAGCGCAAGCGTCTCATCGGCCGGGCCAAGGGCCTGCGCTTCCTCGTCTTGGACGAACTGCACACCTACCGCGGCCGTCAGGGCGCCGACGTCGCCCTGCTGGTCCGGCGCGTGCGCGAGGCCTGCGAGTCGCCCGCCCTGCAGTGCGTCGGCACCTCCGCCACCATGTCCACCAAAGGCACCCCCGCCGCCCGCCGCCGTGAGGTCGCCGAGGTCGCCTCCACCCTGTTCGACACGGAGATCTCCCCAGACCGGGTGGTGGGCGAGACCCTGGTCCGCGCGACCGGCGACACGACCCCCACACGTGCCGAACTCGCCGCCCGCGTAATGGAGAACAACCCTCCGCTGGAGTATGACGCACTCGAGGCCGACCCTCTGGCCCACTGGGTCGAGACCGCCTTCGGCCTCACCGAGACCACTGACGAGAACGGCACCCGCTTGCTGGTGCGCGCCAAGCCCACCACCGTGGAGCTCGCCGCGCGCGTCCTACGCGAGGACGCCTTCGACATCCCGCGCGACGCGCCCGAGGACGAGCCGTACATCGCCTGCGCCAAGGCCATCCGGTCCACCCTCCGGGCCGGCGCACAGGTCCGCGACGCCGACGACCGCGCGCTGTTCGCGTTCCGCCTCCACCAGTTCCTTTCCAAGGGTGGCTCGGCGTACGTCTCCCTGGAGCCGGCGGACAGCCGCCACATCACCCGCACCTACCAGCAGCGGGTGCCCGGAGAGCCGGAGAAGCTCCTGCTGCCGCTGTCCTTCTGCCGCGAGTGCGGCCAGGAGTACCTCACCGTGGCTCGCGATCAGAGCGACGACGGCACGGTCTCCTTCCGCACCCGTGAGGACGCGGATGACGAGCAGGGCTACCTCTACCTCTCGGCCGCCAACCCCTGGCCCGAGCGTGTTGCCGACGCGATCGACCAGCGCCGCTTCCCCGACAGCTGGCTCACCCTCGACCCGAAGAAGGGTACGCCCGTCCTCACCGCGAGCCGCAAGAAGCGCGCCCCGCAGCCCGTGTGGGTGAGGCCCGACGGCACGGCCGTGAACAAGGACGGGGACGACCTGTACGCCGCCTACGTGCCCGCCCCGTTCCTGTTCTGCCTTGAGTGCGGGGTCAGCTACGAGGAAGTGCGAGAGCGGGATTTTGCCAAGCTGATGACACTCGACCAGGAGGGCCGGTCCACAGCCACGTCTGTCGTCAGCGCTTCCATCGTGCGCCACCTGAAGAGCCTGCCGGAGAAGGAACTCGGCAAAGACGCACGCAAGTTGCTCACCTTCGTCGACAACCGGCAGGACGCCAGCCTGCAGTCCGGTCACTTCAACGACTTCGTGATGGTCACCCAGCTGCGGGGTGCGCTGTACCGCGCGATGCTGAAGGCGGGGGATAGGGGGCTGCGCTGGAAGCGGCTGGGCGAGGAGGTCGTCGAGGCCATGGGGCTGGCCCCGCACGAGTACGCCAACAACCCCACCGAAGTCGAGGCGCTCGCCGAGGAGACGCGGGACGCGCTGGCCCAGGTGGTCGAGTACCGGCTCTTCCTGGACCTGGAGCGCGGCTGGCGGGTCACCATGCCCAACCTGGAGCAGACCGGTCTGCTTGGGCTGGAGTACGCGGGGCTCGACCAGATCGCCGATGACGAGGAGCGCTGGCAGCGGGCGGCAGGGCCGCTGCGCACCGCCACTCCCGCCTCCCGGCTCGATCTCGCCCGGGTCCTCATGGACGAGCTGCGCCGCCAGCGGGCCGTGGACACCCCATACTTCACCGAGGCGAAGTTCAACGAGCTGCGCAAGGAGTCGGCGAAGCTCAACGACGCCTGGGGGATCGCCGACACTGAGGCGGCGCCTCCCACACCGACCGTCGCCCTGCCGCGCGTGGGGCGGCCTGATCGCAGCCGCAGCGAGAAGAACCTCACCGGCCGCGGCGCTTTCGGCCGCCACGTCCGCAAGCCGGAGACCTTCCCGCACTGGAGCCACGACCTCTCCCTCGACGACGCCCAGGACGTGATCCGCGACCTGCTGGAGGTCCTCGCCGACGGAGGCGTCCTGAGCCGGATCACCCAGGGTCGGGGCGAGGACCCCGGCTACCAGATCCACCACCCGGTGATCCGCTGGCACACCCGCGACGACGACCACGGCGCGGTGGACCGGCTGCGCCGCACCTTCCGCACCGGCCGGGGCCCCCGCGTCAACGCCTTCTTCAAGGGGCTCTACAAGGAGGTCGCGTCCACCTTCGCCGGACTGCACGCCGCCGAGCACACCGCCCAGGTCCACCCCGACGTCCGCGAGGAACGGGAGAAAATGTTCAGCGAGGGGCTGCCGCTGCCCCTGCTGTACTGCTCGCCCACGATGGAACTCGGCGTCGACATCGCCAGCCTCAACGCCGTCAACCTCCGCAACGTCCCGCCGACCCCCGCGAACTACGCCCAGCGCTCGGGCCGCGCGGGCCGCTCGGGCCAGCCCGCGCTGGTCACCACGTACTGCGCGACCGGCAACAGCCATGACCAGTACTACTTCACCCGCTCCGACCAGATGGTCGCGGGCACCGTCGCCGCGCCCCGCCTCGACCTGGCCAACGAGGACCTGCTCGCCTCGCACGTGCACGCCATCTGGCTCGCCGAGACCCGCCTGGAACTCGGCCGCACCATGACCAAGATCCTCGACGCCGACGGCAAGACCCCCTCGCTGGAGCTACTGCCCGGGGTGCGGGAGCAGATCGGCGGCCCGGCCGCCCAGCAGCGCGCCCTCCTGCGGGCCCGCACCGTCCTCGCGGGCTGCGTCGACGCCCTGCGCGAGACGTCCTGGTGGCACGAGCAGTGGCTGGAGGACACCGTCGCCAAGGCCCCCGGGCGTTTCGACGAGAAGTGCGGACGCTGGCGGAACCTCTACCGCAAGGCCCTGGAGGAGCGGGAGATCCAGCACGACAACATCCGCAACCGCACGGCGACCGGCCGCTCCCAGGCTCAGGCCGTCCGCCGCCGCGCCCAGGCGGAGAACCAGATCGCCCTTCTGGAGAACAGGCAGGGAGGCGAGCGCACGGTGCTGTCCGACTTCTACCCGTACCGCTACTTCGCCTCTGAGGGCTTCCTGCCCGGCTACTCCTTCCCCCGGCTGCCGCTCGCCGCGTACATCCCCGGCACCGGCCGCACCAGCCGCGGCTACGATGGCGACTACCTCCAGCGGTCCCGGTTCATCGCGATCCGCGAGTTCGGGCCGGGCGCGCTGATCTACCACGAGGGCAGCCGGTTCAAGGTGGACCGGGTGCAGCTGCCGCCGGACACCAGCGGCGAACTGACCACCGAGAGTGCCAAGGTGTGCCAGGGCTGCGGCTATCTGTCCCCCGAGGAGCGGCGCGAGGACACCTGCCTGGGCTGCGGCACCTCGTACGGCGACCCCCGTACCGGGCTGCTGCACCTGCACACCGTCTTCACCCACCGGCGCGACCGGATCTCCTCCGACGAGGAGGAGCGCCAGCGCACGGGCTACGCGGTGGAGATCTCCTACCGTTTCAAGCAGCACGAGGACGGCCGGGACGGTTCGCTGCGCGCCGAGGCGAAGGCCGCGGCCGGCCGCCTCCTCGCCGAACTGGTCTACGGCGACAGCGCCACCGTCCGGCTCACCAACCTGGGCTACCGCCGCTCGGTCGCCAAGGGCGACATCGGCTTCTGGCTCGACCCGGTCACCGGCCAGTGGCTGGCCGGCTCCACAGGCAGGCCGAGCACGAGCGCGCCCGGCCGGGAGACCCCGGTGGAGGACGAGGGCCTCGCCGACGCGGAGAAGGTCGTGCGCAAGATCCCCGTCATCCCGTACGTCCAGGACACCCGCAACATCCTCGTCCTCAAGCTCGCGGCCCCCGTCGACAAGGACACCGCGATCACCCTCCAGTACGCGCTGGAGCGGGGCATCGAGGCCGAGTTCCAGCTGGAGGACTCCGAGCTGGACACCGAGGAGCTGCCGCCGGACGACGGGCCCCGCGAGCGGCTGCTGTTCATCGAGAGCGCCGAGGGCGGCGCGGGCGTCCTGCGCCGCCTCCAGGCCGAGCCCGCCGCGCTCGCCCGCGCCGCCCGCCGAGCCCTGGAGATCGCGCACTTCGACCAGGTCGGGCGCGACCGGGGAGCCGAGAAGCGCAATGGCGACCCGTGCGAGAAGGGCTGCTACGACTGCCTGCTCTCCTTCGGCAACCAGCGCCACCACCGGATGATCGACCGCCACCTGGTGAAGCAGCTGCTGATGGACTTCGCGGGCGGCGAGGTCGGCTCCAGCCACGCGGGCCGCAGCCGCGACGAGCAGGCCGACGCGCTCATCGAGGGCGCCGACTCCTCCCTGGAGGAGCGGTTCGTCGCCTACCTCAGGACCCACGGCCACCGCCTGCCCGACCACCAGCAGGTCAGGCTGAGCGCGGCCCTGTCCAAGCCGGACTTCGTCTACGACACCTCCTTCGGCCCCGTCGCGGTCTTCGTCGACGGCCCGCACCACGACCACGCCGAGACGACGCTGCGCGACGAGGAGGCCGCCGAGCGGCTGAAGGAGATCGGCTGGGAGGTCATCCGCATCCGCTACGACGACGACTGGTCGAAGGCCGTGGCCGACTACCCATCGGTGTTTGGCGAGGCGCGCCGCTGACCTCGGGGAGGGGGCGGACCCCATCGGCCCGCCCCCTCCCACGCCCGCCAACGAGCGCTCCGGCCACTGCCCCGAACGACCCCTACCGCCCCGACCCGGAAGGCCCGCATGACCACCGCCGCCCAGCCGACCCGGCAATACGCCGTCGGCTCCCTCGTCCACGCCCGGGGCCGCGAGTGGGTCGTGCTGCCCGACTCCACACCCGACCTCCTCGTCTTGCGCCCGCTCGGCGGCGCCGACGACGACATCGCGGGCGTCCTACCCGGCCTGGAGACCGTCGTCCCTGCCACCTTCGCCCCGCCCACTCCCACCGACCTGGGTGACCAGCAGGCCGCCGGGCTGCTGCGCACCGCCCTGCGCATCGGCTTCCGCTCCGGCGCGGGCCCATTCCGGTCGCTCGCCTCGATCGCCGTCGACCCCCGCCCCTACCAGCTGGTCCCGCTGCTGATGGCGCTGCGTCAGGACACCGTCCGGCTGCTGATCGCCGACGACGTCGGCATCGGCAAGACCGTAGAGGCCGGGCTGATCGCCGCCGAGCTACTGGCGCAGGGCGACGCACGAGGCATGGTCGTGCTGTGCTCGCCCGCCCTGGCCGAGCAGTGGTGGGCCGAGCTGTACGGCAAGTTCGGCATCGACGCCCGTCTCGTGCTGCCCTCCACGATCGGCCGTCTGGAGCGTGAGACCCCGTACGGCCAGTCGGTGTTCCGCCCGGACGGCGCGTACGTCGTCTCCACCGACTTCATCAAATCCCCCCGCCACCGCGAGGACTTCCTGCGCCACTGCCCCGACCTGGTTATCGTCGACGAGGCGCACTCCTGCGTCTCCGACACCACGGTCGGCGCGTCCGCCCGCTCTTCCCAGCAGCGGTACGCGCTGCTGCGCGCCCTCGCCGACCGGACCGACCGCCATCTCCTGCTGGTCACGGCCACCCCGCACAGCGGCAAGGAAGAGCCCTTTCGCCGACTGATCGGGCTGCTCGACGACCGCCTGGCCGCCGTCCCCCTCGACACGGACGCGGGCCGCAGGCTGCTCGCCGAGTTCTTCGTGCAGCGCCGTCGCGCCGACATCCGCGAGGACTTCCAGGACGGCGCGCACTTCCCGTCCTCCCGGGATACCGCCGAGACCGCCTACACCCTGCACCGCGACTACAAGAAGCTCCTCGACGAGGTCCTGTCGTACGCTCGCGAGACCGTACGCGCGGCCGACGGCGCCCTCCAGCAGCGTCAGCGCTGGTGGTCCACCCTCGCCCTGCTGCGCACCCTGTCCTCCTCTCCGGCCGCCGCCGTGCAGTCCCTGAACACGCGCGCTGGCGTCGAGGAGGCGGACACCCCCGCCGAGGCGGACCGCACCGGGGAGCGCACCGTCTCCGACCCGGCCGACAGCGAGACCCCCGAGTCCGCGGACGCCGTACCGGGCACCCGCCTCCCCGCGGACGCCGGTGCCGAGGTCGACGGCGAGGCCGACGACGGGGAGAAGGCCCGTCTGGTCTCGATGGCCGAATCGGCCAAGAAGCTCTACGGCCCGACCCGCGACGCCAAACTGAAGAAGCTGATCACCACCGTCTCCGACCTCCTCGACAAGGGCTACCGGCCCATCGTCTTCTGCCGCTACATCGCGACCGCCGACTACGTGGCCGACCACCTCAAGAAAATCCTCAACAAGAAGGGCACCGAACACCCGGTCGCGGTCGCCTCCGTCACCGGCGAACTCTCGCCCGACCAGCGCGTCACCCGCATCGCCGAGCTGACCGGCACCGATGAGGAGGGCAACCCCGCGCCGGAGCGCCGCGTGCTGGTCGCCACCGACTGCCTGTCCGAGGGCGTCAACCTCCAGGAGTCCTTCGACGCCGTCGTCCACTACGACCTCGCGTGGAACCCGACCCGCCACGAACAGCGCGAGGGTCGCGTGGACCGTTTCGGCCAGCGCACCGACGTCGTCAAGGCGCTCACTCTCTACGGCGCCGACAACCCCGTCGACGGCATCGTCCTCAACGTCCTGCTTCGCAAGCACGAGCGGATCCGCCGCGTCACCGGCATCTCCGTGCCCGTGCCGCAGGAGTCCGAGAGCGCCATGCAGGCCGTGTTCGAGGGCCTGATTCTGCGCGGCGAGCGGCCGGCGTACGAGCAGGAGGGGTTGTTCGCGCAGGAGGAGGTGGCCGAGCAGCTGGAGATCGCCTGGCAGTCCTCCGCCGAGCGGGAGAAGCGCTACCGCTCCCGGTACGCCCAGCTCACCATCAAGAAGGCCGAGGTGGCGGCCGAGGTCGACGAGGTCCGTGCCGCGCTCGGCACCGGCGAGGAGGTACGGGACTTCACCCGCCGCGCCCTGGGCGCCCTGCGCGGCATGCCCGCCCCCACGAAGCAGGGCGGCTTCACCGCGCACACCGACGCCCTCCCGCAGGGCCTGCGCGATACCGTCTCGCACGCGCTCGGCCCCCGCCACCCCCGCCCGGTCGTCTTCCACGACGCCTCCAGCGCCCCGCGCGGCGAGGCCGCCCTCACCCGCACGGACCCGGTGGTCGCCGCCGTCGCCCGCTTCGTCCTGGACGCGGCCCTGGACGACGCCGGCAAGGTCCCGGAGTGGCAGCGCCCGGCGCGCCGTTGCGGAGTCATCCGTACGAAGGCCGTGGAGCGGAACACCACGCTCCTGCTGGTGCGCCACCGCTTCCAGCTGAACCTGCCCGCCCGCGACGGCTCGGTGCGCGAGCAGCTCGCCGAGGACGCCCGAGTGGTCGCTTACCGCGGCAGGCCCGACGCCCCCGAGTGGCTTCCGGAGGACGAGGCCGTGGCCCTCCTCGAAGCCCGCGCCACACAGAACACCGACCCGAAGTTCGCCACCGAGCACATCGCCGAGATCCTGACCGCCCTGTCCGCGATCATGCCCGAACTGCGAGACCAGTCGGCCGAGTTGGGCCGCAACCTGGAGGCCTCGCACCGCAGGGTCCGCACCGCCTCCCGCGCCCGTCTCGCCGGCCTGAAGGTCGTCCCCCAGGGCGACCCGGACATCCTGGGTGTGTACCACTACCGCCCGGCCCCGACGTTCTCCCAGGGAGTGGGCGCATGAGCACCGCCAGGACCCTCGTCACCGACACCGTCGCCACAGTCGGCGGCCTCCTGCCATACGACCTTCTGGTCCGGATCAAGGAGGGCAAGGAGCAGACCGGCTCCAAGCCCGCCGACTACCGCCTGTACGCCAAGGGCGACTCGGTACGGGACGCCGCCGAGCGCTCCTGGGGCTACCTGCGCGGGGTGTGGGCCGCCTACCAGGACGCCCTGGCCCGCGACGGTGCCGACGCCGACCCTGGCGTGCACGCGGTCGGCGTCACCACCGAACGCTGGTTGCTGCCCCTCTTCGAGCAGCTCGGCTTCGGCGCCCTCGCCCCCGTCCCCGCGCCCGGCCTGCCCTCCCACGACGGCGAGAAGGACTTCGAGGTCAGCCACCGCTGGGCGCACGTACCCGTCCACCTCACCGGCTGGAATGTGCCCCTCGACACGCGTACCACTGAACTGGCCAAGCAAGCCCCCCAGTCGATGGTGCAGGAGTACCTCAACCGCTCGGCGGACTCCACCCTCTGGGGCGTCCTCTCCAACGGCTGCCAGCTGCGCCTGCTGCGCGAGTCCGCGTCCCTCACTGGCGCCGCGTTCATCGAGTTCGACCTCCGGGCGATCTTCGACGGCGACCGCTCCGACGACTTCGTCCTCCTGTGGCGCCTGCTGCACCGCACCCGCTTCGAGCCCCGCGCCGAGGGCGACCCGGCCGCGACCTGCCCCCTGGAGAAGTGGCGCACCGAGGCCATCGACAGCGGTACCCGGGCCCTGAAGGAACTCCGCAAGGGCGTCGAGAAGGCCCTGACCGTGATTGGCACGGGCCTGATCGCCCACCCCGACAACGCCCGCCTACGCGACGCCCTGCGCACCCGCGATAAGAACGTCCGCGACGACCTCCACCCGGCCATGCTGCGCCTCGCCTACCGCCTGCTGTTCCTCTTTGTCACCGAGGACCGCGACCTGCTTCTGCACCCCGACGCCACCGAGAAGGCCCGCGAGACGTACGAGAAGTACTTCTCCACGGCCCGCCTGCGCCGCGTCGCCCGCCGCACCGGCACCCTTCACGCCGACCAGTGGCAGGCGCTGCGATTGGTCATCGAAGGCCTCGGCACCCCCGGCGGTCGCCCCGAACTCGGACTCCCGGCGCTGGGCGGCCTGTTCGAGCCCACCGCCACGGACGCGATTCTGGACGGCCTCAGCCTGTCCAACCAGTCCCTCTACGAGGCCGTACACGCCCTGTCCGAGGTGTACGACGCCAAGCTGGGCCGCCCCCGCAAGGTCGACTACCGACACCTCGGCGCCGACGAGCTCGGCTCGGTCTACGAGTCCCTGCTCGAACTGGAGCCGCGCCTCGGCGAGGGCAACGAGTACGTCCTGGCCAAGCTAGACGGCAACGACCGCAAGACCTCCGGCTCCTACTACACCCCGTCCCCGCTCATCGACTGCCTCCTCGACTCCGCACTCGACCCGGTCATCGAGAAGGCGGTCAAGTCCGGTACGACGAAGAAGGAGCGCGAGGACGCGCTGCTCGCCCTGACAGTGTGCGACCCCGCCTGCGGCTCCGGCCACTTCCTGGTCGCCGCCGCCCGCCGTATCGCTCGTCGCCTCGCCGAAATCCGTACGGACGACCCCGAGCCGAGCGCCGAGGACGTACGGCACGCGCTGCGCGACGTGATCGCGCGGTGCGTGTACGGCGTCGACCTCAACAAGATGGCCGTGGAGCTGGCCAAGGTGTCCCTGTGGATCGAGGCGATGGAGCCGGGCCGGCCCCTCACCTTCCTCGACGCCCACATCAAGCACGGCAACGGGTTGCTCGGCACGACCCCGAAGTTGCTGGCCGAGGGCCTGCCGGACGACGCGTTCAAGCCGCTGGAGGGCGACGAGCCGAAGCACGTCACCGACCTGAAGAAGCGCAACGCCGCGGAGCGGACGGCGTGGAAGGTCGCGCTGCGCCACGGGGTGAACCAAGACGCGCTGTTCGCGGAGGAGGAAGTGCTGACCGAGTCCAACTCGGAGTTCGGTGAGAAGGTCTCGGTGATCACGGGCGCGAACTCGCAGGAGCTGGAGGATGTCCAGAACCAGGCCAAGGCGTATCGGGAGCTGACCACCTCCCCGGACTACATTCGGGCACTTGAGCTGGCCGACGCGTGGTGCGCGGCGTTCGTCTGGAAGAAGATGAAGACAGCGACACCGCCCGCGCTGACCACGAAGTCCCTGCTGACCCTGCACTCCGAGGACGGCGGCGCGAGCCTGCCGGACGGCACGGTGGAGGAGGTCATCCGGCTGCGGGAGGAGTACCACTTCTTCCACTGGCACCTGGAGTTCCCGGAGGTGTTCCGGGTTCCGGCGGATGCGAAGGCGCCGGGAGTGGACGAGCGGACCGGGTGGAAAGGCGGGTTCAGCTGTGTGCTGGGGAATCCGCCATGGGAGACCCTTGAGTTCAAGACGGAGGAGTACTTCGCCACTGTCGCCCCGGAGATCGCCAAGGCCGCGAACCAGGCGGCGCGGCAGACCCTGATCGACAAGCTCGTGGAAAGCGAGGACGAGGCCGACCGGCAACTGCACGCCGAGTACATCGCCGACAAGCGGCTGTCCGACGGCTTCTCTCATCTCGCGCGCTGGTCGGGTCGGTTCCCGCTGGCCGCGCGGGGCAAGCTGAACACGTATCCGCTGTTCGCGGAGGCGGCGTCGCACGGGATCGCGCCGCGAGGGCGGTTTGGGCTGGTCCTGCAGACGGGCATCGCCACGGACGCGACGACGGCTCCGTTCTTCTCCGATCTGGTGCGCTCGAAGCGGCTGGTGTCCTTCCTGGACTTCAAGAATGAGGCGTGGGTGCTGAGCCGGGACGTGCACCATTCGACGCGCTTCTGTCTGCTCACGGTCACTGGCCGGGAGGAACAGGTCCGGGAGGCTTCCTTCGCTTTCGGTACCTGGTACATGGAGGACCTGCCTGCCCGCCGGTTCGCCATGCCGCTGGAGGAGATCCTGCTGGTCAACCCGAACACGGGGAACCTCCCGGTCTTTGAGTCCCGGCGCGACGCGGAGATCACCTTCGGCCTCTACAGCCGAGTCCCGGTTTTGCTAAAGGAGCCGGACGAATTCGGCAGGGGCGGCAGCAACCCATGGGGCCTGACCTTCCGGCAGGGCCTGTTCAACATGGCCTCCGACTCCCACCTGTTCCGGGGCGGGCAGGAACTGGCCGACGAAAGCTGGCAGTTGACCGGCAACGTCTTCACGCACATCGACGAAGAAGGGAAGACGCGCCGCTACCTTCCGCTGTACGAGGCGAAGATGCTCCACCACTTCGACCACCGCCTCGGCACGTACGAGGGCCAGACCCAGGCCCAGGCCAACGTCGGCACCCTCCCGCGTGTGACGCCGGAACAGCACGACGACCCGGACTTCGCTCCGATGCCTCGGTACTGGGTGCCGGAGCAGGATGTGGACTCCGGTAAGCGGGATAAGAAGGGTGGCCGGATCATGTGGGCGGGAGTGGAGACACGGCTGGCTGAGCGGAAGTGGTGGAAGGGGTGGCTGATGGGGTGGCGGGACATCGCCCGTTCCACTGACACCCGGACGACCATGGCGACCGTGCTCCCGCCGTACGGCGTCGGGCACACCAACCCGCTCATGTTCCCGGAGGGCGCCGAGTCGGCTGCGCTGCTCCAGGCGTGCATGTCGTCGTTCGTCTTCGACTACGTGATCCGGCAGAAGATCGCCGGAACGCACCTGACGTACGGCTACCTCTACCAACTCCCGGTTCCGCGGCCCGCCGGCTTCCGCGCGGTGCCAGGCGGGGCGGAGTGGTTCACCGCTCGTGTGGTGGAACTCGCCTACACCAGCCGGGACATGGCCGCCTTCGCCGAAGACCTTGGCTACGAGGGAGCCCCGTTCAGGTGGGACGAGGGACGTCGTGAGCAGCTGCGCGTGGAACTGGACGCGGCGCTTTTCCACCTCTACGGGGTCAGCCGGGCGGACGCGGAGTACGTCATGAACACCTTCCCCGTGGTGAAGCGCGAGGACGAGGCTGCCCACGGCGGCGCCTACCGCACCAAGGACCTCATTCTCGACATCTACGACCGCATGGAAGAGGCCGGCGCAACCGGCGACGAGTACCGAACCGTAGTGGATCCGCCGCCGGGCAAGGGACCGCGTCACGAGGCCTGAGTGCCGCAGCCTCGGGCGGGTGGGTCAGACCCCTTCCCGCCCGAGGTCCGTGACGAACCCGGCCCACTCGTTCTTGGGCTTCCAGTCCAGCTTCACACCAACACGGGCGACGCCGGTGCGCACCTTCGTGAGCGTGGTGCGGATTTCTTTGACGATCTTCTCGGCTGTGTGAATCCGGACATTGATGTCCTTGCGGAGCTTGGAAAAGACGACTCCCTTGATCTCGGTCTGGACCTGCTCGTTGAAGTCGTCTTCCAGGGAAGTGATGGCGACATCGAGATCGGACAGCGCCTGGCGAAGGGTCTTGGCACCGACAGAGTTGGTTCCCGTCTCTTGATCGTGGCCGTGCTCAGTGACGATGACACGTAGCCATCCGCTGCGGGGGTCCTCCTCGGTGGTCACGTGCTGGCAGATCTCCAGCAGCTTCTCCAGGATGGTACGAAGCCTGCCTTCCAGGGCACTGCGCGCGGCCTGCTCCGCTCGACAGGCCTCCTCCGCGTTCTGGCCGGCGGAGATGCCTTGCTGTTCGGGGATCAGCTGGACTGTGTGTACGGCGTCGGCTGCGGTCTCGGGACGGCCCGCCCAGGATCGGCCTGCATACTCCGGCGTTCGCCTGGTACAACCAGCCGCACTGCCAACTGGGTTGAAGCTCAGGGCCTACGCAGCCCGGCACAAGCTCCGAGGGATCCGTTCAAGTCCGGCATCAGCGCGGTCAAGCGCGGCGGCCAGGGCGACGACAGCTTCGTCGGCGGAGTCCTTGAGTAGGTGACCGTAGAGATCGACGGTGATGGCGAGGTTGGAGTGGCGCAGGGTCTTGGAGACGACGGCGAGGGGGATGCCGGCGGCGATCATGATGCTGGCCGCGGTGTGGCGCAGGTCGTGCAGACCGATCTTCGGAAGGTCGAGTTCGGCGGTGCGTTTGCGGAGCTGGTCGAGGACCCACTGCGGGCGCAGGGGTTCGCCGTCCGGGCGGGCGAAGACCAGGCCCTCCAGCTTGCCTTCCGGGTGGGCGGCCATCTGGAGGGCGGCTTGGCGGTGGAGGGCGGCGATGACTCTGGGGGAGAGGCTGATCCATGCGCGGCTGGCCTCGGTCTTGGGCTCGTTGAGGTGGATCTTCCCGTTGTTCACGGCCGTCAGGGTCCAGCGGACGTAGAGCTGGCGGTCCATGAGGTGGACGTCGGACCAGTGCAGGGCGAGGACCTCGCCGCGGCGCATGCCGGTGCCGAGCATGACCTCGAACAGGTCGGTGAGCCGGTCCGCGTAGTGCTCGGCATTGTGGCGCAGGAACGCGGCGGCCTGGTCGGGGGTCCAGCAGACGCGTACGGCGGCGCGGGGCTTGGCGGGCACGGAGTGCTTGGCCGGGTTGTAGCGCAGCCGCCACGTCCGCACCGCGTGGTTCAGGGCATTTCGCAGCATGGCCACCGCGTGGTGGACGGTGGTGCGCCCGCGGCCGGCGGCGAGCTGGGTGCTCACCCAGGCGTCGATGTGCTTGGGCCGCAGGTCGACGAGCAGCATGCCGCCGAACGCCGGGACCAGATCACGCTCGATACACGCCCGATATCCCGCCCAGGTGTTCGGCGCCAGCGCCGGGCGCTTCGCCTCCAGCCACTCGTACAGGAACAGCCTGACACGCAGCGTCCGGTCCTCGTACACGCCCCGGTACTCGGCATTCAGCACCCGCGCCATCTCCCGGGCCGCCTCCGCCCGACTGGCGAACCCACCCCGCCGCCGAGTCCGGCGCCTGCCGTCCTCCGGCGCCAGGTCCACCGCGTACGTCCACCGGCCGTGCGCGGCATCGGCGGCCAGCCGCGGACACCACGAACCCAACTGCTTCCCGCTGCTGCCGTCCGTGCACCCGCACCGCCGATACACCCTGCCCCGCTTGGGACGCTGCGCCATGGGAGTCCTCCTCGAACCTGGTGGTGATGGCGTGTCCAGAGTTGTGGAAGTGGTGGGTGTGGCGGCAGGGCGTGTGGAGTGGGGCCTGGAGCACGGGCAAGGCCGACTGGCCGGGACACGCGCTGGCGACACGCCGCGACGGTGATCACACTGTGCGGGTGGTGGGTAGGGCAGCTTGATCGCGCAACATCGACCCGCACGGGGTCGCTGGCTCGGAAGAGTGGCCGCGGGCCGGGAGAAGGTGGTCTGCCGCTTGGCCGTGGGTTGTTGGGCTCGTACAACCCCGAGCACATGCGGTGCGGTGGCGCCGAGCCTCGGACCGGTCCCCGGAATGTCCTACGGCGAGCGCCGAGAATTCCGTGAACCCGAATGGCATGGGAGGAGCCGGGATTTGAGGTGGCTATTTTCTGGCTGCCTTTCGGTCCGGATCGGGCTGATTTATCTCGGCGGTTCAAGGCCCCGGACCGATGACTTTCTGGGAGATCTTCAGGGGTCTCTGGATTCCCGGTCGGAGTGGCGTTACCCTGGAGACATGAACGCCACCCGGACTCTCCGTCAAGCCCCTGACCTGGGGACCAACTGGGGACCACACGTCCTGCGCGCTGCCGCACGAGGTGCGCGAAACGTGCTCATCTGCACACGCACGACGTGTGTGCGAG
The DNA here is from genome assembly GCF_040304075.1 of Kitasatospora sp. NPDC094015. Taxonomy (NCBI): domain Bacteria; kingdom Bacillati; phylum Actinomycetota; class Actinomycetes; order Kitasatosporales; family Streptomycetaceae; genus Kitasatospora; species Kitasatospora sp. NPDC094015. The sequence continues at coordinate 450,986 of NZ_JBEOUL010000001.1, read as the reverse complement.
CGCATTTCAGGCAGGAATAGGAGAACCCTTCCTGACTGGGGGTCAAGGGGTCGCAGGTTCAAATCCTGTCGTCCCGACTGGAGTTCGCTCCATTGTCGCAGGTCAGAGGCCGTTTTCTCCTTCGTGAGGATGCGGCCTCTGGCGCGTCCTGGAGCCTGCCTCTCACATTCGTCTCACGGTTTCACGGTTCGGCACCGGGCCTGGAGGCCGCTTGGCATCGTGAACCGGTGACTATCTGCGTCGTTCCCACCTTCATGTCTGCTATGTCTGTCACAACTATGCCTTCGATGGTTGCTCGCCGTGATCGCAGGCTCAGCCTGACGGGTTTGCACTTGACGCTTTCCGACTCTGATCAAGTGTGCGCCGACAGGTCCTGCGGCTGCCGCAGCGGCAGATGAATCGGCAGATGACGAGGTGGCCGCAGCCCACATCGCGCGGCTCGATGCGCGGCCGCTCCTGGTGCGGCGTCAGGGCCGTTGCCGCACCTCCCACGACGGCAACTGGAGTAGCAGGTCGTCTCGAAGCTATGGGCTGAACGCCCAGTAATCGGGGGCCCACCCGGCTGGTAGGGCCGGGTGGGCTCCCTCCAGTGATCGGTCAGCTGTTAGGTGCGATGGTCTAGCTCTGGGCGGGGGTGCCGTTACAGGTATCGATGGCCGCCGTCAGAGTGGCCGACCGGTCGGACTCCGTTGCCGCGTTCGAGGGGGAGCCGCAGTTCGCCAGCTACCTGGTGCACTGCGGCATTGACTGGATCTCTGTTGTGACGGACTGCTTCGCCGCCATCGAGCAGTGTGCGGCCGGGGCAAGCAGCGGCAGTTGGTGCATCAGCAGTGGGAGCGGAGTTTTCGTCGGCGTTCCGTGGTGGTATGGACACTCAGTGCGCTTGATCACGGTGGCGCGTTGGGGGTGGGGATGGAAGATCTGTCGCGTGGGCCGGACATCGCGGTGAGTGCCGTGTCCGTGTCGCAGTACACCGTTCCGGCTGCTCTCGTGCCGCCCAACCAGTTCGACCGGCGCACTCCCCTACAGCAGGTCTGGTACTGGGAGCCTGCCGAGTGGGAGCGCTTCACACATGAGTGGGTGCGCATGCGGGCGCCGGAGGAAGGCTACTTGGGTGCTGAGATCATCGGCGGCAACAACGACCGGGGCGCCGACGTGGTGGCATTCTTCACCGCGCGGCGTCTCAACGGCGAGTGGCACTGCTTCCAGTGCAAGCTCTATCACGACGATCTGGCCCTTGCCGACGCATTGCCAGAGATGGTCAAGCCCTTCGTCGCGGCGGTCGAGACCACCAGGACGCTGCCGACGCGGTACACCTTCGTCGCCCCCAGGATCCACCCTCGGCTCAAGGACTTGGTGCTGACACCTGACGAGCTCAAGTCCCGTTTCCTGGAATACCTGGGCGGTCGCTCCCAGACCGTGACGAAGCTACCCGCGCAGCTCCTCAGGGACATCGCGAAGCTCGCCGAGGCCACCGAATTTTCTATGTTCTGGACCGTCAACCTGGACGAGATGCTGGAGGTCTACAGCAAGTCCCCGTTGTTCGCCGCCCGCTTCAACTACCCCCCTTCTGGCGAACCCGAGAAGCTCCCCGTGCCGCCCAAGCCTGCCGTCGATGAAGCCCGGTTCCTGGAACAGTTGGTCGATGTGTACCGGGAGCGGTTTGGGGAGCAGATCATGACGGTGGACGAGGCCTTCGGCCATGCTCGGTCCGGGAGTCATCTGCGGCGGCAGCGCGAGGCGTTCTACGCAGCCGAAGCACTGCGAATGTACGCCCGGGACAGTGTCCCGGGCGACGCTTACACGGAACTGCAGGACGATGTGCTCGCCAACCTGGTGGAAGTGGCGGACGACGAGCACGAGTCGGGCTGGCACCGGCTGCGGGCGGTGGTCACCCAGGCCGGGAATCTGCAGGTGTCGGGATCGGTCATCGCGTCGCACTTCCAGCAGGTCCAACGCAAGGGCATGTGCCACCAGTTCGCGAACGATGACAAATTGACGTGGTGCGACGGAGGCGAGCAGTGAACGTCCTCAATGGTCCAGTGGAGGTGGGCATGCGGGCTCTGGCCCTGCTCGCCGAGGCCCACCCGGAGGCACTCGATCTCGCCGCGCTCGTTGTGCTCGACCACGCGGTCCTGCACAGCGAGCGGTTCGGCGGGCCGCCCAGCCTGCTGCCCGAACTGCCTGCCCAGCCCGGCGAACTCGGCCGCAAACGCGAACTCCTCCACGAGGGGCTGGCCGTCCTGATGCGGGCCGGCCTGGCCTCGATCGATGCCACGGCCGAGGGGCTGGTCTACCGTGCGACCGCCCGAGGCTCCAGCTTCCTAGGGATCTTCGAAGCGCCCTACATCGGCTGGCTGTGCGAGCGGGCGACCTGGGCAGTGGAGCGACTCGCCCCACACACCGACCCGCTGGCGGCCACGCGGGCCATCACGCAGACCTGGCGCGAGCAGTTCTCCGCGAGCGCGCACCACTCGGGGGACGGAAATGAATGACCTCACGCTGACGCACCTCACCTACGCCGGTTCCGGTCTCCCCGACGCGCAGGTCGCCTTCTCCCCGACGTTCACCTTGATCTGCGGTGACTCCAACACGGGCAAGTCCTTCGTCGTCGACTCCATCGACTACATGCTCGGCGGGCACATCACGCCCGCGATCCCGCACTCTGACGGCTACAGCCAGATCCTGCTCGGGCTGCTCCTGCCGGACGGCAGTCCGCTCACCCTCGTACGGGCACCAAGCAGCAACAACGTGCACGTACACGAAGCCGACCTCCGGGGCCTCGTCCACGCTGCGCCCGACACGGTGCTGTACGCCCGGCGGACGAAGAACCGGCGCGACGTCTCCCATTACCTGCTCGACCGACTTGGCTTGGCGGACGCGTACATCCGCACTAACGAAGCAGGAAACACCGAGCACCTCAGACTCGCCGACCTCACCCACCTGGCAGTCGTCACCGACGAACGGATGGTCGACCAGACGCCGCCCTCGCAGCGGGTCCGAGGCAACGCCGCGAAGACCGCCGCCAGGTCCGTGATGAAACTCGTCCTCACCGGTGAGGACGAGCCACCGGCGAGCAAAGTACCCAACGCCGCCCAACGCCGCATCCAGAAGGGCAAGATCGCCCTACTCGACCAACTGGTGATCGACCTGTCAGCGAAGCAGACCACTCAGGAGAACGAGGGTCAACTGCGGGCACGCCAGGTCCGACTGGCGGCCACCCTCGACACGGTGACGACCTCGTTGCGCGAGGCGACAGAGCGACAGAGCCGAATCGTGGCCGAACGGACGAAGCACACCGAAGCCGAGGAAGGACTGGCGGTGCGCCTGGGCGAAGTACGCGACCTGCTGGGGCGTTTCGACATCCTCCGACGACAGTACGAGTCGGACCTCGCTCGGCTGGATATGGTCAGCGAGGCTGGCAATCTGCTTGGCTACTTCCAGGCCGGCCGCTGCGTGTTCTGCGGGGCGGAGCCCGAGCACCAGGAACCCGCGCATGACAACCACGAGACTACCCACCTAAACGAGGCGGTCACTGCGGAGACCTCCAAGACCCAGGCCCTGCTTGCCGACCTCCGGCTCACCATCGCCGACCTGGAGGAACAGCGGGACGACCTCCTCCACCAACAGGAGCGGATGCGTGCCAGAGGCGCCGAACTCGACCGCACGATCCTGATGATCGAGGAGCAGCTCCTCCCGGCGAAGGGCGAGCTCGACCAGATCTTGGCAGAGCGATCGGAGATCGAGCGCAACCTCGAAGTGCTGGCGCGCATCGGTGAACTCGACGAGCACCGCGCCGAACTGGTCGCCGCCGGAGCGATGCCCACCAAACGTGCAGACTCGCTCGTCCCCGGACGGACGGTGCGAGTGTTCGATTCTGTGCTCCAGCGGATCCTCGAACGATGGCACGTACCAGGCACCGAGCACGCCGGCTACGACCCCTACAGCGGCGACGTCCGCGCCGGCGGCCAGGCCCGCGCCGAGCACGGCCGGGGAATGCAGGCGCTGCTGCGCTCCGCATTCTCGGCGGCGCTGGCCGAGTACTGCATCGACCGCAGGCTCCCGCACTTGGGTTTCCTCGTGCTGGACTCACCGTTGGTGACCTATGGTCAGCTCCGTGACGAGGACGAGGCGCGGCTGGCTCCGGAGGTCAATGACAGCTTCTATCGACACTTCCTCGATGCGCCAGGGCAGACGATCATCGTGGAGAACACGCCACCTCCCCTTGACGTCGTCGAGCAGGCCCACGTGGTGATGTTCCGCAGGACGGGGAACGGCAGGCGCGGATTCTTCCCTGCAAGGCCAGGACTCGCCTGAGCCCAGGGTTCGTGGACAGCCATGGCGGCTTTGCCGAAGCTCGCGGTCCCCTGCGGCTGACCGCCCCTATCACTACCTACCGTGCCCGTCCGTCCAGTGGCGCCGGCAGCTACCAGCTGCGGTACACCTGGGAAGGCTGTGCCTCGGCCGACTGACCCGAAGATTCGTTGCTTGTCCAAAGTGCGGCAGCCCAGACCCGGGGTGCCGGACCCCGGCAGCCCGGCAGCTTTCTGCGGCCGGACCGCAGGTCAGCGGGACGCGGGCGGCTTCGGCCACTGGGTTCCGTGAGCGGCGGCGTCGAGGACCTCACCGAGGCGGAGCCAGGCGGTGGGGCCGGCGTGGCTGATCGGGCTTTCTGCGAAGCGCTGCCAAGCCTGGTGGCCGTCGCCGAGCGCGGCGGCCACCAGGGCGAGGACGGCGGGGTGCGTACTGTCCCGGTAGCGGGGGCCACCGACGGTGAGTGCCGTCCAGGCTGGGAGGGCGAGGATGGTCTCGTGGTCGCAGTCGGGCAGCGCGAGGACGTGTCTGGCCCAGGACTCGCGGTCAACGGGAGCCCCGCCGAGTCGGCTGCGCAGTTCGCGAGTGAGGGTGTGAATGGCCTGCTTCGGATCGGAGTGCCGGGCGAGGATGTTGGGGAAAGCCGGTTCGCTCCGGAAGGTACCTCGTCGGGCGAGGGAGAGCAGGGCCTTCTCGACCAGTTGGTCGTTGCCGACGTGCTGGTCCAAGTACGCAGCCAGGACCTCGGGCTTCACGGCAGAGAGCTGGCGAGGCGTTACTTCGGCGGGATCGCCCAGTGCCGCTCGGCGGGTGGCAGACGGCTGGGGGAGTGGGTCAGCGACAATCCGGGTGATGTCGGTGAGCAGCTTCGTGAACTGCTGGTGGTCGTCGTAGTCCCGGTGGCTGTAGGAGCGGGGACGGCTCGTGCTGCGCTGGGCGTCGCAGATCATGAGTTGAACGGTCGCCTTCGTCTCTGCTGTCACCTCGGGAAGGTGTACCAGCATGGCGTGCACCCAGCAGAGGTCGGCGGCCCGGCTGATGCCGTAGAGCTTCTTCGGCTGCCAGGTCTGCAGGGCCTGCTCGGCAGCCATCGCGAACCGAACCGCCAACCGGGCGAGTTCGTCCGGCGGCATGCGCCATAGGTGGGGATCACCGTAGGAGGGCTTTGCCTCGGTGGGGTGGAGGATGAGCCGCCACTGCCCGTCCGCTGCCTGCTTCACCCATGAGACCGCCGCCTCGTAGCCGTGCTCGACGCCGAGTAGGGCATCCTGCCCCAGGTAAAGGCTCAGGCCCTTGCGCTCGGTGTCGCCGAGCGCGGCCAGCTCGGTGGCGAACTGCTCTCGGGCGGACTCCTCGGAGGCCCCACCGATCACGACCTCGCAGATCCGCGTCGTCAGCATGGCGGAGTCGAACGTGGCCAGGTCCGCTAGCGCAATCCGGCGGAGTAGTTCGGGCTCCACCATCCACGGCAGGCTGCCGAGCAGTTGCTCCTCGATGACTGTGCGCGCCTCGGGTCCGTCCACGACCGTCACGAACCGGGCGTGGCGGTCTGGTTGCTGTTGCAGTACGGCCCGCCACATGCGCTTCCAGGCGTCGTACTCCGCCAAGAACCGATCCGACCATCCCGTGGCGCTCTCGCCCTCCAAACGTGCGCGATCCGGCAGGCCGGGAAGCAGCGCGACCGCGGCGTCGAACACGCGATCGTCGAGGTGCCCGTTCCGGAGTACCTCCTGTGCCAGCGTCGGATCCTTCAGCATGGCGGACGTGAAGTGCGGCCGTTGCGGCACCCGCCGGTGCAACTCGATGGCTACCGCAGCGCCCAGCGCCGGCGCGTGGTCGCCAGCGCCGAGCATCCCGAGCCGGCTGGCTGAACAGTCGTGCAGGGCCTGCGCCAACAACTCCCCGTCGAAATCGGGATGTCCAAGGGCGAGGGCAGCCAGTTCGACACTCGTGCGGGCGAGGTAATCGGACTCGTCCCGCTGTAGCCCCTCCGCCACGGCGGCCGTCAGCATCCAGCCTGGCGCGCTCTTCCGGAAGGGCCCGCGCAGGAGCGCCTCCAGTAACTGCCCAATCTGCCGGTCGCCGGAGCGCTGCTGCGCCTGCTGTGCCGCCATCAGCGCGGCAGCCGAGCCGGGCTCGGCCCCGGCCGTGACGGCGATCAGGAACCCTACAGGCATGCGGTTGCCGCTGGCGGACATCGCTCTCCTCCCGAAGACGAATCGTCGCTCCATCCTGCCGCAGCGGTCGGACAATTCCGTACCGCCGGACTCCATTGTGCGATCACCGGAAGATCGGCCCGCCGATCCGGGTGGATGGGGCACCGAGGTCATGTACGGTGTTCGGCAGCACCCGGTCCGGGCCGCCGACAGCATCGGCGGAACCAGCCGCGTCAAGGACTTCACCCGTCCGGGGACCCGTCAGCAGCGCGTCCACCAGCGGAACTCCTCATCCAGAGCGCACTGCGCCGGCCTTTCCCGGAGTTTCCGTATGTCTGAACCGCAACTTAATGCTGTGCCACTCGACTTCCTGTGCGAACACACCCCGAGCAAGAGCCGCGTCCTGGTTCGTGTCAGCCACGACCGGGGCCCCGACTCCCTGCAAGCTGTCCTCACCTGCCGACATGCGGAACTGGCCGATCGCGCCACCCGGTTGCTGCTTCAGGCATTGAAGTCCACTCCCGACACATGGGCGGCGGATCGCGTGGACGAACTCTGCCGGCAACTTCCCGATGCCCCAGCCTCCTCCCTGCGGCAGGCCGTGACCCGTGCATTCGCCCGCGCCTGGCCCACCGACCCCGGCTCGCTCGCCAACTGGACCGAGAAGCAGAAGGACCAGGCCGCTACCGAGTCCAACGACAACGAAGGGGACGGTAGGGCTGAGAGTGTGGCCTGTAAGCCCGTTCCGCGCCTGCGGGACCTTCCCGGCCAGGTGGTCAGGGTGGCAGTGCTCCGGGAGTTCCACATCCACGACCGGAGCTCACTGCTGGAAGCGGCGCGCGCCCAGGGCTGGTCCCCCGGGCCGGCCGAGGAACTATACGATAACGATCCGTACGACGTGGTCGGTGCCGTCATGTGGCTCACCGACGAGGACATCGAGATCGCCGGCGCCGATACCCTCACCGGCCGCGGTCAGGGATCCGTCCTGCGCCGGGACAAGGGGCACGAGGTCGCCCGCTGGAGCCGGAATCCCGTCGTCGCCGACTTCGGCCCCGGCTCACACCTGCTCCTGACCGAACAGTCTGAAGAGCCCGTCCAGGACGAAGTGCCGGACTTCGCCTCGCTGTTCCCGGTGGAGCCCGTGCACTGCGACGACCCCGAGTGCGAGGACGATTCCTGCCTGTGGAACCTGACCCCGCGCACCGCGGACATCCTCCACGGAGCGCTGTGCGAACTCGCCGACGAGGCGTACGAAGACGCTGAAGAACTCGGTGACGGCCGGCTGGTACCGGATGCGCACGAGGGAACCTGGGGTGTGTTCACCCGGATGCCGAAACTCACTGTCGCCACGGACCTCCAATGGCGGCGCAAGTTCGCCCGTGCCGTGGACGACCTCACCGACGACCTGGAACACGGGCGCTGGCCCCAACCGACCTGTACTGCCGAGGAACTCGCCCTGCACCTCGCCCTCGACGACGCCCAGAACCAGGTCGCCGAAATCGGCACTGCCGAAGCGTCGAACCATGCCGAGCTGCCCGTCCACCGGGACGACTACGACTTCAGGTCCTGCACCGACATGTTCTTCCAGGACACCGACGTGCTAATGCTCTACAGCTCCCGCTTCGACGGCATCGAGGGCCCGGACACCGACGCCAATCAGCAGCTGGCTGTCGGAGACCTGCGTCCAGCCGCGTGGTTCGAGCCGTTCGACAACGTCGAAGCCCGCGACCCGCGGCGGGGCTTCCGCCGCTGACCCCAGGGAAGTTCCGCGCTCAATGAGGTTATGGGGCACGTCACGGCCGTGGTCGCAGAAGCGCTTGCTTCTCACGCTCTTCTCACGGACTGGGTGTCATGAGTTGTCATCAGGCATCACGCGAGCTGGACGTGACCGGCCCTGACCTGCAGTTTCCGGACCGAGCGGACGGGACGTCATCCCCTTTCGGCCGCTGGGGGTCAAGGGGTCGCAGGTTCAAATCCTGTCGTCCCGACTTGCTTAACCGCAGGTCGTAGGCCGTTTCCGCTTCTGGCGGGAGCGGCCTTTCTGGCGTTTGGTCAGCTGGCGGTCGCATGCTGGTCGCGCCGGTCACAGCGGGATGGGTGCCTGAGCTGATCGTAGTGTGCCAGCCAGGGGCAGAACAGCGGTGCTGTCCGCTTCGGGGACGACCATGGCGATGCGGATGGCAAAGTCGCCGTCCCTGCCCCCCAGGGCGCGACCAGCTCGTGCCCGGTGCGGTTGACGTAGTAGCGGGTCGAAGCCGTACCTCCGGTGAGCCGCTCGGCTGCACCACGGGCGATCGCCACGCCGCTCTTCGGCCGGTTCGGCGACATGTGCAACTGAGTAGCCCCCCCGGGGGGGCCTGTGTGCGGCCTGCCCGGTGCGTTCACGGGGACCGGTCCCGTGTCCGTGGTGCGGCGCTCGCGTGGTCACCGTATCGCCGCCGTTGCGCCGGCGCCCGGACCTGCCGGGCCCGTTGGGCATCCACGGCAAGCGCGACGGTGCGGTCGGGATGTGGCAACCGCACAAGGGCCGTGCAGCCCCGGGTTCGCCACCGGGCCCGTGGCGGTGTGACGGCGGGGATATCCGGCGGATACGCGTCCTTCCTAGGTTGGTCCCGAAGCGGACCGGTCCCACCGGTTCCGGATCGTGGCTCCTCGGCGGAACCACGCGGACCACTGCTCCCTGGGCTCGAGCCGAAGGATCTCTCATGCGCATCAGCCGGCCGTGCGCGTCGCGGGCGGGCTGGTCCGCAGTGCGAGCCGCCCCGGTGTGCGACCGCTCCGCCCGGCGGTACCCAGGCCGCCGGGTTCACCCTGCTGGTGCGTCGGCGCGCGGGCTGCTGCGCGGGGCGGAGGTTCCGGGCTGACGGCATCGTCCGTGGGCTACCGGAACCACTGCGGTACCTGATCGACCCGGAGTACCGCGACACCTACAGCCGCCGCCGCGCCGTTGCGCGGCGGCCTTTCGGAAGGACCTTCGTGACACCCAGCAAGTCCGTTCGCTCCACGGCCCGCAGGCGCATCTTGCGCACCGCCCTCGTGGGGACGGCGATCGCCTGTGCGATCGGCCTGACCGCCAACACCGCGTCGGCCACCGCCTTCGTCGCGAACTTCACGCTCTCCCAGGCCGACTGGACCGCCGGTCACAGCGTGGGGGCGGACAACAGCATGTCGCAGTTGGTCCTCCGGTCCGACGGCAACCTGGTGCTTTACAAGTTCACCGGGGCCGACAGCTACCCGGTCTGGGCCTCGGGGACCGGCGGCCACGGCGTCGTGCGGGTCGACTGGTCGCGGTCCGGCTACGTCAAGCTGCTCAACTCCTCCGGTGGCATCGTCTGCACGATGGGCGCGCTCAATCCGGCGCCCGGCGGCCATGCCGAGCTCCGCAACGACGGCAACCTGGTCTTCCTCAACAGCAGCGGCAAGGTCACCTGGGAGACCGGCACCTCCCACGGGACCGGCAACCTCAACTACTGCTACACCTGATCGGCCCGCCCGCCGGACACCTTCGCGACACGCACAGGGCGCTGGCCCGGGACCCCTCTGGTCCCCGGGGCAGCGCCCTGTGCGTTTCCGGTCGAGCACACCCGCTCTCCGTTCGGCAATCTGATGACCGGTCAAATGGTGTGCGCGTTCCCTGTTGCCGCCGGTCAGCAGTGGGGGTCGGGGGTTCGTGGCAGCGGGACCGGCTACGGCTGACGGCAGCCGAGCCGAGGGGGGATCCCGGGCTGTTGGTACCGTCCCGCACTGCTCGACGTCGCCGTTCACTGCCGTGATCTCGGGTCAACCCGGCGTCGGTAGGAGCGGCGCCGGCCGGCCAGGTCGCGCACGCTGCACCTTCCGCTGGCCAGCCGCCCCGCCGCCGAACTGCCTTTCTCCCGAGCCGACTTCGGGTGCGCGCCGGGTCACCGAGGTTCTGCCGCGACAGCCGGCCGCCCGGGGGTCGCTCATGCCCCGCGGCGAACCTCAAATGCCCTTGTGTGCGGCACTCATGACGTAGCAACTCCTGACGCCCGCGGGGGCGATCGCTAAATGATCTTGCATCTAGGTGCCAAGCGACTTGGTGCCAGCTCTCCGGTCGTGACATCGCCTTGCGTGGACGGCAGGATCTTTCTCAGCAGCGGAAAGCGGAACAAGAAATCGGGACGGGCTCCGCGCACCATTCACTTGCACAGCCTTGGTTACGAAACGGGAGAGAAAAGTCGTGGGTCACTCAATACGCATCGTGTGCGCCGCTCTGGTCGTGGCATTCACCGTCGGCCTGGGCGCGGCCGCCGCGAGCAACCTCGTCGCCGATCGGTCGGACGCCCAACTCACCACCACGGCCTCAGGTTTCGACTGGGACAGTGCTCGCCCCGCACCGCCCGCGCAGAGCTGACCGAATTCCGTGCATCTGGTCGCGGTGACGCTCGTCCGTCCTGATCCGGCGCCATCGCAGCTGACGGCGGAAGCGGTCACCGATCTGATCTGGGTGCACAGCCAGCAAGAAGACCGGGTGGAACACATCCGCTCCCGCGTCGACCTCAACCACTGTCGCGTTGCCGCCGCGGTCATCGCGGATACTCCGGATGCGGCGATCGCGAACCTGCGCCGCGTCTGCGAACGCGCTCTGCGGGACACGCCGGCCCTGCGTGGCTGGTGCCTCGTCCGCACGTAGGACCTCCAAGAACCGAGCCCACGACTCTCCTGGCCGAGTGAGCACAGTCGCACCGGGGCTCGAGAACCACCTGTCCCGTTGCCACGGGCCCTCCAGCTTCTCCGCCGGTGTCCGCGTGCCCTGAGGCCCTCCGTGCCGGGGTCTCCACGCTCCGGCCGTCCGCCGAAGAGGCTCACGCCGACGCCCTCGCGGCGGTCGAGGGCATCTCCTCCATTCCCTTTTCCTGAAAAGAAGGTTGTCCCACCATGCGAATCCTGACCAAGATCGCTGCCGTCTCCGCCCTTGCCGTGCCGACGCTCCTGGCGATTCCCGGGACCGCTCAGGCCTCCACCCCGTCCGGTTGCTCCAGCGTCACGCAGATCGGCAGCACCGCGTACCTCAACGTCGGCGGGGAGACGATGGCGTCGGTGAAGCAGTACAAGGGCTGCGGCAAGAACTACTCCTACCTGTACGTGTGGCAGGGCTACCGCTCCTCCCACAGCAGTTGGGACGCGTGTGCGGCAATCGTCACCAGCGGCGGACACGTCCAGGACCCCCAGTGCGGTCACAACGACGTTGAGCTGTGGTCCTCGGGTGCCGCCACCTTGTCGGAGTGCACCCAGGCGCTGGGCTGGAACGGGACCGGCCCCATTCCGTACTCCGGCGAGGTCGCCGTCAAGACCGACGTCCGCTGCTGACCCCTCGGCGCCACGGCGACCGCCGCACCCGCCGGCGGTGCCGCCGAGCGCCGTCCCAGTCGGAAGCCCCCCTCGGACCGCCCACCCGCCGGTGCCCCGCCGGCGGGGTGGGGTCAGGGCCGATCCTCCACCGAACCAGAAGGAACCACCCCATGGCATCCGCCACCAAGACCCGCACCACCGCGACCCGACTGCTCACGGCCGTCGCCGTCCTGAGCGGCCTGGTGCTGAGCGCCGCACAGGCCCACGCGGCAACCCCCTCGTCCCCCACCGAGGTGCCGGCAGCCACTGCCGCCGCGCTGCCCGTGGTGGACATGGAAGCCACCGTCCTGGCGGCCCAGATCGATCCCCGACGCCCCGACAACACGCTGACCCCGGGCGCCAAGGACTCGGTCCTGGCCGTCGAGCGGGCCCTGCAGGCGCGCAACCTGCTCGATGCCCGCTGGGTGGACGGGTACTTCGGCACCACCACCATCACGGCCTACGCCGCCTTCCAGCGCTCCCTCGGCTACACCGGCCTGGACGCCAACGGACTGCCCGGCTCCTCCTCCCTCACCGCGCTCGGCCAGGGGCGATTCACCCTCACCCACCAGATCTCGGCCGGCGCGAAGCTGCAGCGCGACGGGTACACCGTCGACACCCGCACCCAGAAGATGCTCACCGAGGCCGAACGCCTCCTGGGCTTCCACCTCACCCTGGACCAGGGTTCCTACAACCCCGGCGGCGATCCCACCTCCGCGGGCACGCACGACGGCGGTGGTGTCGTGGACATCAACGTCGACGGCATGTCCAGCACCACCCGCACCGCCGTCGCCCGCGCACTGCGCCAGGTCGGATTCGCCGCCTGGGTCCGCAACCCCAACCAGGGCGACTGGCCGTGGCACATCCACGCCGCCGCGATCAGCGACACCGATCTGGCCACCCAGGCCCAGAACCAGGTCGGTGACTACTACCTCGGCCTCAACGGCCTGGCCAACCACGCCGCCGACGACGGCCCCCGCATCCCCATCCAGACCTGGGAGGAGTACCAGCGCACCCACTGACCGCGCCGGTACCGCCCGAGCACGACCTGAGAACCCGTCGATGACACGTCACGAAGAGAGTTAGAGCCTTGAAGAAGATACGCACCACGCTCACCGTTGCCGGCACCGCACTGGCCATGGCCGTCCCCCTGATCGCCGCCACCTCCGCCCCCGCCTTCGCCGCCTCCCGCGACGGGTCCTGCGACTCGGGCGAGTTCTGCCTCTACTACAACAGCGACCAGGCCGGCTCGATCTCCGACTTCACCGGCTCCATCAGCGACTACGGAACCACCCAGCCGAGCTGCTACGACTTCAAGGGCGCCGGCAACGGCCAGGGCGTCTGCGTCAAGAACAACGCCGCCTCGGTGTGGAACCGCACCGGGAAGACCGTCCGCGTCTACTTCAACAGCGGCTACGCCGGCGCCAGCCAGGACTTCGCCCCCGGCGCCAAGGGCAACCTCAACGCCACCCTGAAGAACAACAACGCCTCCCACCAGTTCCTCGGCAGCACCGGCGGCGGCAGCAACCAGAGCCCCACCAACGACTTCGACCACGGCACCCGCGGCTTCGCCGCCGACAACTGCACCGCCTTCGCGGCGTACCGCGTCGCCAGCCGTCTCGGCGTCTCGAACTTCAGCAACTCCTGGGGCGGCACCACCTGGGGCAACGCCAACACCTGGGACGACGCCGCCCGCCGCGTCGGCGTCACCGTCGACACCACCCCCAGCGTCGGTGCCATCGCCGTCAACGACACCCACGGGGACTACGGCCACGTCGCCTACGTCAACGCGGTCTACTCCGACGGCTCCTTCGACGTCGAGGAGTACAACTGGAACAACCGCCTCGCCTACGGCACCCGCAGCCACCTCCGCATCAGCAGCGCGGAGAACTCCTTCCAGCACATGCTCCACTTCTGAGCGACCACCACCAAGGCACCGGCACACCCTGGACCAAGGGCAGCTCCACCGCCGGGATGATCTCGTGAGGGTGCAGGCCACGGCGGGGTGACGAGCTCTGCCGGAGCCGCAGCGGTACACAGCGAAGCCCCGCCGGGCGAAGGTGACCTGGAAAGGTCACCTACCCGACGGGGCTCCGCTGTGCCGGTACCGCAGAGGTGCATCGCGAGCCTGCCACCTGGGACGGAGTCAGAGCCAGTCCCTGCGCGCGGCTTCGGCCCCCGCCTGGAAGCGACTGTCCGCGCCCAGGCGCTGCATCAGGTCCTGCATCATTCGACGCACTGTCCGCAAGGACAGGCCCAGCTTCCGGGCGGCGGACTGATCCGTGTGGCCATGGCCCAGCAGTTGCAGCAGGGCACGCTCGGAACCGGTGAGGTCCTGATCGTCGCGGAGGGTGGGCTGGCCGAAGTCGGCGCCACCGCGCCACAGTTCGTCGAAGAGCGCGCACAGGGGCTGGATCAGGGCCTCACCGTGCAGTTCCAGTGCGCCGCGGCGGCCGTCACTGGGGTCGGTCGGGACCAGGGCGATGCTGCGGTCGACGATCACCAGTCGTATCGGCAGGAGCGGCACGGTGCGCGTCAGACCGCCCAGATCGGCCAACCACCGCGCATAGCGCAGGGTGTCGGGGTCGTTGCGGAAGCTGTCCTGGAAGATGCTGCGGATGACCACTCCGCGCTCCAGTGCGACCTGGTTGGGGTGTTTGCCGGCCTGGATGGAATCGGGACGAACGGCTCCTCCGCGCATCAAGGACAGGCATTCCTCGGTGGCGGTCGCGGCGAGCTCCTCGAGACGGTCGCGGACGGCTTCGAGCGAATCCAGCCGCAGGACCATCTCGTCATCGGGGCGTCGGTCGATGAACTCGGCGGAAAGGGCTGCGATCGCGGTGCGGGTGCTCTCCAACTGTTGCTGACGAAAGAGCAGCTGGGTCTGGTTGTGGGCGAGCAGCCTGGTCAGTCCGACCTCCGGGCTGACGACCCGCGGACTATGGGATTCGGTCGCCGGCCGCAGCAGTGTCAGTTCCAGCAGTTCGTCGAGTGCTTCGCGCGTCTCCGCCTCCGACGCGTGCAGGTTCGCGGCAATTCGGTCGACCCCCCAGTCCGGCTCGGCCAGCAGGGTCCTGTAGACGTTCTCCGTCAGTGCGCTCAGTCCGAGTGCTTGCAGCACCGCTCCCCCTTCGATGTCGGTGATCATCATCGGTGCGTGGCGGCCGGTGGCGCAATACTCTTCCGCGGAGTGAGAACTCATCCCGGTGGGGGATTTGCGCGTGCGGACGAGGATTGCGGCGGTATTGGCGGGGGCCGCGAAGTGGTCGGGCTTTCGTTCGTCGCGGCGCCGGAGCCGACGCCGGCGGCCCGGCCGGGACGGCGGATGTCCGTCGGTCCCGGCCGGGCGGCTCCGGCCCGTTCAGCGGCGGGCGAGTGAAGGAGGAGGATCAGCAGTCGTCGGCGAACCTCACCGAGGCGTTCTCGTTGTACGTGTTGACCAGGTTCTCGGCATTGCGGTAGTTCAACAGGTCCATCGGGCCGCTGTAGTTCGAGTTGTAGAACACCCGGACCGACATGCAGACGTTGGAGACGGCCGATGCCGCGTTGTTCTTGACGTGCTGGCCCTGACCGTTTCCGGGGCTGGTGAAGGTGTATCCGGCGAGGTCGCGAATGCTGGACGAGATCGCCAGGTGGGAGCCCTTCTCGTTCGAGTTGTAGAAGAGGCAGAATGTGTCGTCCGGGCAGTCGCCGACGGCGGCTTGCGAGGGGGTGGCAAGGGCGGGGAGGAGCAGGGCGGCGCCCAGGGTTGCTGCGGCGAGTTTGAGGGTGCGCTTCATTTCTCTGATCCTCTGTTCATCGGGACGTTCCAGGCAGGTGTGCAATTCCTCGGCGTGCCCGGGTAGGGGCGGGCGCGCCCGGACGTGAAAATGATTCGGCCCATGACTTCACCGATCGCGCAGCACGGCGTCGGCCTTGGCGAGCTGCTCGGTCTTCGTCGCGAGCGCCGCAGTGAATTCGGCCTGTTGCCGTGCGATGGATTCCTTCTGCAGGGAGGCCTCGGCGGCGAACCACGTGCCGATCAGATCCACTTGCTGCTTGCAGGTCACGTCGGCCGTCGCCACCTGGAGCTCCAGCGGCGTTGGCGAATCCCCCAGGAAGCGCCGGTCACCGATGGATTCCATCGGATCGGCGTAGGAGTAGCCCCTGTTCTTCATGCAGCCGGACCACGCCTCGAAGGCCTGCGTGACCTGCGCCGTCGACATGCTGTCCTTGAAGGTCCGGAAGTTGGTCTGCTGAGCCAGGCTGCTCGGGCCCAGGTCCCCCGAACCGGCCAGGCCGCGCTTCGCCTCGTCGTAGCAGCCGCCCGGTGGCACCGGCACGCCGTTGACCTGGAGGCTCGTTCCGTCCGTACCGGTCTTCCCCGGCAGGTGTCCGGTGAGCACCTGCTGCTGCTCGGCGGAGAACTGCGGTGGGCGGACCGGTTGGGTGCGCGGGTCGCGGTCGCCGAGGTGGTAGCCGTTCACCGCGGCCTCGGCCGGGTCCGTCAGGCCGTACCGGCGGTCCATGAACGTGCGTGGTCCGGTCGGCGGGTCGGCCGGGCCGACGGCGTAGTCCAGACCGAACCGCTGCATGCACGCCTTGCGCAGCACGGCCCCCGCCCTGCTCAGCTTCGCCGTCTCCGCCTCGGAGAAGAGATACGGCTCGATCGGAAGATGCAGATCGGCACTCCCCGGGAGCGCGGACGGGGACCGCATGGTCGGCATCGCCTCTGCGGCCTGCTGCCCGGATGACGAACAGCCGGCGAGGGCAAGGCACATGGACACGGCCAGCAGCCCGGTCGGCCCAACTCCCGTGCTTCTGCCGGTCGATCGCCGATGCGCGGCGGAACTCATACGCCGACGGCCTCGCTCACGGGCACCGTGGCATGCGTGGCCGGGGGATCGCACATCTTCCGCATCGCGTCCTGCGTCCTCTTTCGGTCCGTCGGCAGTGGGCCGCCGGGTGAGCCGTCGGCCTGGGCGCCATCATGGCGCGCGGAGGTATCGCGGTCGTCTCATCCCCGTCATGGCCGGTGGCGCCGGCCGAACACCTCACACCGGTGGACCCGTCCGGGGCGACCGGGCAGCCGGTCCGTGTACGTGCCACCCGGCGATACCTGCGCGCGACCATGGTCAACCAGCTTCGCGCGCAGGTCGCGCCACCGCCCGGGATCGGTGTACGTCTCGATCTGCGCCGCCCCTCGACCGCCTGCGGGTCGACCGATCGGGCGTGACGGCGATCACACGACCGTAGGCGAAACATCCCCTGCCGGTCGGTCCGTCTGAGCTGGGGGGCGATTGCCCAGTCGAGCGGATCGGGGAGCGCATGGCAGCCGGCGAGCCGAGGGTCGTGGTCGGGAAGAAGGCGTCGGGCGGGCCGTCGGGCCGTCGGGGGCGCGGTTCCGGGCTCAGGGCCGGGCTGAGACCGGACTACCCGCGCCGGGGGCGCCGAGGGGTGCGGCGCTGGCTCCCGTCGTGGCGTCAGCTGCTGGCGCTGGCCGCGACCGGCTCCGGGCTGCTGGTAGCCGGGGCGCTGTGGATGTACGCCGGGACGGAGATCCCCAAGGACCTGAACGCCTTCGCGACCCAGCAGAACAACGTCTTCTACTGGGCGGACGGCACCGAGATGGCCCGCACCGGCTTGGTCAACCGCCAGGACGTACCGCTGGACCAGGTGCCCGAGGGCGTGCAGTCGGCCGTGCTCGCCGCCGAGAACGAGACCTTCTACTCGGACCCGGGGATCTCGTTCACCGGCATCGCCCGGGCGCTCTACGAGATGGGCTCCGGTGGTGACACCCAGGGCGGCTCGACCATCACCCAGCAGTACGTCAAGAACGCCTATCTGAACCAGCACCAGAGCTTCTCCCGCAAGCTCGACGAGGCCTTCATCGCGGTCAAGCTGGACCGGCAGGTCAGCAAGCGGGACATCCTGAGCGGCTACCTGAACATCAGCTGGTTCGGGCGCGGCAGTTACGGGATCGAGCGGGCCGCCCAGGCCTACTACGGCAAGGACGTCTCGCAGTTGAACCCGAGCGAGGGCGCCTTCCTGGCCGCGCTGCTCAAGGGCGCCTCGCTCTACGACCCGGCGCTCGGCGCGGAGAACCGGGACCGGGCCGTCGAGCGCTGGACCTGGATCCTGGACCGGATGGTGAAGACCGGCAAGCTGTCCGCCGAGGAGCGGGCCCGCTACACGGTCTTCCCCGAACCGCAGGCGCCTCCGCAGCAGGCCGGCCTGGCCGGCCGGACCGGGTACCTGGTGGACCTCGCCAAGTCCTACGCGCAGAGCCACGCGGACATCTCCCCGGCGCAGTTCGACCTCGGCGGCTACCAGATCTACACCACCTTCGAGCAGCCGAAGCAGGCCGCGCTGACCGAGGCCGTCCAGGACGCCGTCAAGAACCTCGACCCGGACCACCGGCCCGCCGACCAGAACGTCCACATCGGCGGCGCCTCGGTCGCCGCGGACGGCCGGATCCTCGCCGTGTACGGCGGCCCGGACCACCTCAAGCAGGGCTTCAACGACGCCAACACCGCGAACGTGCCCGCCGGTTCGGCCTTCACCCCGCTGGTGTACGCCGCCGGGCTCGGCCAGGGCGTCCAGCACGAACGCCAGGGCCCCAGGACCCCGGTGCGCGCCACCACCGGCTACAACGGCGACAACGGCATCGACATCCAGACCCCCGAGGGGCCGTACTGGGGCCGCGACGGGAAGAAGGCCAAGGCCGCCAACGACGACGGCCGCAGCTGGGGCCAGGTCACCCTGCGCACCGCGGTCGAGCAGTCCGTCAACGGCCCGATGGAGCAGCTCGGCATGGACGTCGGCCTCGACAAGGTCCGTACGGGCGCGCTCGACCTCGGGCTGCTGCCCGACAGCATCGGCCCGATGGTGCCCGGCTTCTCGCTGGGCAACTCCACGCCGAGCGCGATCCGGCTCGCCGGCGCGTACACGGCGTTCGGCGGGCTCGGCATGCGGACCGACCCCTACTCGGTGACCCGGGTGACCCGCAACGGCGCCGGGATCGCCCTGGCCCGGCCGGCCGCCGTCCGGGCGGTGGACGCCGCGGTGGCGGCGGAGGTCGACAAGGCGCTGCACGGCGCCGTCAAGGACGGCACCGGTAAGGAGGTGGGGCGGATCGTCCCGGACGCCGCCGGGAAGACCGGTACCACCGAGGACCGCACCGCTGGCTGGTTCGTCGGCTACCTCGGCCCGGTCTCCACCGCCGTCACCGTCTTCCGGATGGACCCGAAGTCCCTGGCCCTGCTCCCGCTGACCGGGGTGGCCGGCGCCGCGCCGACCACCCCCGACTCCACGATCCCGGCCGGGATCTGGGCCGCCGCCATGAAGCGGACCACCATGCCGTGAGCGGCTACTTGAGGTAGCTCGGCCAGTCCGGCGCCTGGGCCGGGTCCAGCCGGCGCAGCTGGTCCAGGACCGCCGGGTCCTGGACGTCCAGCCAGTCCGCGAGCTCCTTGAACGACACGCAGCGCACGCCGTCCTTCTTGCAGACGGTCTTCATCACGTCCTCGATGGCCTGCATGTAGATGCCGCCGTTCCAGGTCTCGAAGTGGTTCCCGATGAACAGCGGGGCCCGGCTGCCGTTGTAGACCCGTTCGAAGCCGTTGAGGTAGCCCTCGCGGGTCTGCTTCTCCCAGGTGGCGTACTTCTTGGGGTCGCCGTCGGTGCTCTCGCCGGACTGGTGGGCGAGGAAGTTGTAGTCCATCGACAGGACCTGGGTGTCGCCGAACGGGAGCAGCTGGAGCGGGAAGTTCCAGATCCCGTTGATCTTCGACGGCCAGACCTGGAACTCGCCCTGGGAGCTGGCGTCGTAGCGCCAGCCGAGGGCCTTGGCGGCCGGTATCAGGTTCTTCTGCCCCTCCAGGCAGGGGGCCCGGCCGCCCACCAGTTCCTGCTGGTAGTCGAACGGCAGCGGGGCTTCCTTGGCGAAGCCGGTGTTGGTCTTCCAGTGGGTGACGAAGGAGTACGCCTGGTCGATCTCGCTGAGCCACTCGTCGGTGCTCCAGTCGCCGCCGCCCTTGGGGCCGCAGAAGTGGCCGTTGAAGTGGGTGCCGATCTCGTCCCCGTCCTGCCAGGCCAGCCGCAGCTGCTCCAGGGTCTCCTTCACGTGGGCCTCGGTGGGGAAGGAGATCGCGGCGCTGCCCCGGTCGTGCTGCGGCGGCCGGTAGAGGGCGCGCTTCTCGGCCGGGACCAGGTAGATCCCGGTGAGGAAGAAGGTCATGGCCGCGTTGTTCGCCTTGGCCAGTTCCCGGAAGCGGGAGAACAGGTGGTCGTCGTTCTCCAGCGCGCCGTCCCAGGAGAAGACCACGAACTGCGGCGGTTTCTCGCCGGGTTTCAGCTTCTCGGCCTTCAGCTGGTTCGGCTGCGGCCCGGTGTCGGAGGTGGACCCGTCGCCGAGCACCTTCACCTGCCCGTCCCAGCTGGGGGTGGTCGACGGGTGCGACGGGGCAGGGGCGGGTGCCTGCGCGGGGACGGCTGTCGACATCGACTGCTGCGCCGGGGACGGGCCGCCCTCCGGGAGCAGGGCCACCGCGAGCGCGACGGCCGCGCCGACCGAGACCACGGCGACCGCGCCCCGGGCGGTTCTGGTCCGGACCCTGCTGCCCGTGTGCCTGCCGTCCGTCATCGCTCGCACTCCCCTCCACCGCACGGCCGCCCGCGTGGCGGAACCGTTCGTGGTACGACGTTCCGAGCGGCCGGATGCGTTACCGGGGCGGGCGCGGCGGGTGTCCGGGCAGCGCGACGCCCCGGGAGCGACGGGTGCTGCTCCCGGGGCGCGCCACGGTGACCGGTGGTGCGTCAGCGGCCTTGCAGGGCCTTGACGTTGTCGCCGAAGGTCCAGCCCTTGGAGCCGTCCCAGTTGAT
Organism: Kitasatospora sp. NPDC094015; assembly: GCF_040304075.1. Lineage (NCBI taxonomy): Bacteria > Bacillati > Actinomycetota > Actinomycetes > Kitasatosporales > Streptomycetaceae > Kitasatospora > Kitasatospora sp. NPDC094015. Next base: position 430,302 of record NZ_JBEOUL010000001.1, on the reverse strand, counting down.
CGACCAGGTCATCAGGCCCTTGAGCCCGCCGCCGAAGGCGTTCCAGGACTGGCCGACCAGGCTCGGTGCCATGTAGCCGCCGCCCGCGCCGGGCTGGGCCGGCAGTCCGGGGACCTGCTTGTCGTACGGCACCTTGACGGTGGTGCCCTGGATCGTCAGGCCGTTGTTCAGGCAGGTGGTCTGCGCGGTGAAGCCCTGGACGGTGCCGGCCGAGTAGGAGTCACCGGAGCAGCCGTACATGCTGCCGTTGTAGTACTGCATGTTGAGCCACCACAGGCGCCCGTTGTCGACGTACTTCTTGATGATCGGGAGGTACGAGCCCCAGATCGAGCCGTAGGTGACGCTGCCGCCGGTGACGTAGGCGGTCTCGGGGGCCATGGTGAGGCCGAAGCCGGCCGGCATCTGGGCGAGGACGCCGTCGATGATGCGGATCAGGTTGGACTGGGAGGCCGACAGGGTGGTGATGGAGCCGCTGCCGGACAGGCCGGTCTCGATGTCGATGTCGATCCCGTCGAAGTTGTACTTCTTGAGGATCGGCACGACGGTTGCCACGAAGCGGTCGGCGACGGTGCTGGAGCTGAGGTCGATGCCGGCGGCGGCGCCGCCGATCGACATCAGGACGGTCGCCCCCGCGGCCTTGGCCTGGCACATCTCGGCCGGGGTGGAGACCTTGACGCCGGCATCCATGCCGTCCTGCCACAGCACGGTGCCGTCGGAGAGGATCACCGGGAAGGCGGCGTTGACGACGTTGTAGCCGTGCGCGGCGATCCGGCTGTCGGTGATGGGCACCCAGCCCAGGCCGGGGTGGACGCCGTTGGCGGCGCCGTCCCAGTTCTCCCAGTACCCCTGCAGCACCTTGCCGGCCGGCTTGGGCTTCGTGGCACAGGTGTCACCCGGCGAGGTGGGGCTGCCGGACGGGCTCGGGCTGCTCGACGGGCTGCTCGACGGGCTGCTCGACGGGGAGGCCGAGGGGCTGGGGCTGCTGGACGGGCTGGCGGAGGCCGACGGGCTGGGGGACGGGCTGGGGCTGCTGCCGCCCGGCCCGGTGAGCGACACGTCGTCCGCGTAGTAGGCGGGCTGGCCGTACCAGCCGTGCACGTAGACCGTCACCGAGGTGGTGCTCGCCCCGGTGGTGAAGGCGACGCTGAGCTGGCCGTACGAGGCGTTGTTCGGCGTCCAGGTGGACGGCGCGGTGGTGAGTCCGGCGCCGGTTGCGCCCAGGTAGACGTAGCTGCCCTGGACGTAGGCGCTCAGCGTGTACTGGGAGTTGGGCTGCACGCTGATGGTCTGCGAGCACTGGGCGTTGTCCTGGCCGCTGGGGGTGGCCCTGAGTGCGGAGGTGCCGGCGTGGACCGGGCTGCTCACCGCCGCACCGGAGCCGCCCGAGCAGGTCCAGGAGGACAGGCCGCTCTCGAAGCCGGGGTTGGCCACCAGGTTCGGGGTGGCGGCGCCGGCCGTGACGGTGCCGGCCACGGCGATCCCGGCGCCGACGACGGCCGCCGCGCTCACGGCGGCCAGCGAGCGCCGCAGGGTGGTCGGTCCGTGCCCGGGCTCCGGAACGGGGCCGAGGCCGCCCGGCGGACGTGGCGTACGGGACCTTCGACGGAACATGGTGCGCTCCCTTCCCACCGGGCAATGGGCATGGACATGACCGGCGCGTGGGGGCGCAAGTGCCCGGCTCTGGGTGAGGTGGGGACATGTGGGGCTGTGCCGCTCCGGATCGTAGGAGCGGCGGCAGCGGCCGTCAATAGGTCTGGACCAATTGTGGCAGGAGGTGGCGCCGCGTCAGGAGCAGCCGCCCGGAGCGGTGGCGGCGCCCGGCGTGGTGGCGCCGCCGTCCGCCCGTGGCACCCGGGTCAGCCGGATCAGCCGGCTGGCGTGGTCCCCGGCGGGCAGCCGCAGGTCGAGGCCGTGGTGGCGCAGGGCGGCGCCGCTGTACTCCTGGCCGGTGTCGAGGTCCCGGTAGCGGGCGTCGCCGTCCAGCGCGGGCAGCGGCAGCGGGGCGCCGGCGTGGCCGAAGCGGGTGGTGGGGCGCCAGGCGAGGACGGCGTGCTCGGAGCCGTCGTGGGCGGCGTGGTGGACGGCGGTGACGCCGCCCGGGCCGGCCAGCCGGTGCTGGTGGCCGCGCTGGATCAGCGGCCGGATCTGCTGGTAGCGGGCGACCAGTTCGGCGGCCTCGGTCAGCTCCTCGGCGCTCCAGCGGGTGAGGTCGCCGCCCAGGCCGAGGGCGCCGGCCATCGCGACGTGGAAGCGGAAGCGCAGCGGCGTGGCGCGGCCGGTGGCCGGGTTGGGGCTGTCGGTGACCCAGGCGGCCATGGTCTGGGCGGGGAACAGCTGGCTGAAACCGTGCTGGATCCCGATCCGGTCGACCGGGTCGGTGTTGTCGGAGGTCCAGGCCTGGTCGGTGCGGGCGAGGATGCCGAGGTCGACCCGGCCGCCGCCGCCGGCGCAGGCCTCGATGCGCAGGCCGGGGTGGTCGGCGCGCAGCCGGTCCATGATCCGGTAGACGGCCCGGGTGTGGTCGGTCCACAGCCGGTCCGGATCCGGGTCCCCGACCCGGCCGGCCTCGGTGAAGGGACGGTTGGCGTCCCATTTGAGCCAGTCCACCGCGTTGTCGGTGACCAGCCCGTCCAGGGTGTTGTGCACCCACGCCTCGACCTCGGGGCGGCCGAGGTCGAGCATCAGCTGGTTGCGCAGCTCGGTGGCGTCGCGGGTCGGCGCGTGCAGCACCCAGTCGGGGTGGGTGCGGTACAGGTCGCTGTCGCGGTTGACCATCTCCGGCTCCACCCACAGGCCGAAGGCCATGCCGAGCCCGTGGACGTGGTCGGCGAGCGGCCGCAGCCCGTGCGGGAAGGCCGCCGGGCGGGGGGTCCAGTCGCCGAGGCCGGCGTGGTCACCGGTGCGGGCGCCGAACCAGCCGTCGTCCAGCACGAAGAGTTCGGCGCCGAGCCCGGCGGCCAGGTCGGCGAGCCGGCACTGGGCCGCCTGGTCGACCTCGAAGCCGGTGGCCTCCCAGGAGTTGTAGAGGACCGGGCGGTCGCGGTCCGGCTCCGGGAGCACCCGGGCGCGGATGTGGTCGTGCCAGCCGCGGCTGGCCGCGCCGAAGCCGGCCGGGCTGTAGAGGCCGGCGAAGACCGGGGTGTCCAGGGTCTCGCCGGGCCGCAGGATCCGGCGCAGGCCCTCGTGGCCGGAGCCGCCGGTCCAGGTGGTCCGGCCGACCGGGTCCCGGTGCACGGTGATCCGCCAACTGCCGCTCCAGGCCAGGGCGGTGCTCCAGACCTCGCCGTGCTCCTCGGTGGCGGTGCCGTCGTCGAGGGCGAGCCAGGGGCCGGCGTGGTGGCTGGTGATGCCGCGGCGGCTGGTGAGGACGGTCTCGGCGACCGGCAGCCGGTCGCGCCGCAGCTGGAACTCGCTGTTCCAGCCGCCCACCAGGTGGCTGAGGCGGGGGTCGGCGAGCCGCGGCGCGGTCCAGGCGGCCGAGTCGAGCCGGTCCACGCCGATCGGGCCGTCCTCGGGGCCGCCGGTGTGGGTGAGTTCGGTCCAGCGCTCGATCACGTCGCTGCCGGGGTGGACCCGGTAGCAGAGCGTGGCGGACAGCGGGTAGTGCCGGTCCGCCAGGCCGATCCGCAGCTCGCCCCCGCTCGCGGTGTGCCCGGTGAACCGCCACTGGGCGCCGCGGACGCCGTCGGCGAACTGCACCTGGAGGCCGGCCGGTCCGAACCGGGCGCCGCTCTGCGGGGCGAGCTCGTCGGCCGCGGCTTCGGACTCGAAGCTGCTGTCGGCGGGGGAGTGAGGTGCCGGCAGCTCGGTGAACCCTTCGGGTGCGCCCCAGTAGAGGTGTCGGGGGCTGCCGTCGGCGCCGATCCGCAGGGCGTAGCGGCTGCGCGGCGTGGCGAGGACGGCGAGACCGCGGGCGGGGTCGAAGGACACCGCAGGGGGAGTGTCGGACACGGAGACTTCCCAGGGGGAGGCGCGGAGGGCGGCGGCCGTACGGGCCCAGGACGAGACCCCGGGCCGGGCCCAGGACGGGCGTGGAGGCGGCACGAGCGTAGGCCCGGCCCGGAGTGAAATCAATACTGGACGAAGTTATTTATTTGCCCTAGGTTGCAGTCGTGTTTCCGAACCATGCGCAGCCACTGGTCACCGCACCGGCCGAAACCGCGGTGCTCGCCCTCCTGCTGTCGGAGGGTCCGCTCAGCCGGGTCGAGCTGGCCCGGCGGATCGGCCTGTCCTCGACCGCGGTCACCAAGGCCGCGCGGCCGCTCATCGACGACGGCTACCTGCACGAACTCCCGCCCGAGCGGATCGCGCCCGGCGCCGGCCGCCCGGTGAACCCGCTGGCCGTCACCCCCGACCGGGAGTTCTTCGTCGGGGTCAAGATCAGCGCCGACGTCCTGTTCGGCGCGGTCTGCGACCTCCTGGGCCGCACCCTGGCCACCGCCGGCGAGCGGCTGACCGACCGTGGACCTGACGCCGTGCGGGCGCAGCTGTCCCGGATGGTCGACGAACTGCTGGACACCGAACCGGCGTTCCGCGAGCGCACCCGGCACCTCGGGATCGCGGTCTCCGGCGACGTGGACCGCGCCACCGGGCGGGTGCGGTACTCCGTGCTGCCCGGCTGGCAGGACGTCCCGCTGGCCGAGACGGTCGCGGAGCGGACGGGGCTGACGGTCACCGTGGAGAACGACGTGAAGGCGCTCACCGCCACCGAGCACTGGTTCGGCGAGGGCATCGGCACCGAGTACTTCGCGCTGGTCACCATCGGCGCCGGCATCGGCTCCGGACTGGTCGTCAACGGCCAGCTGATCACCGGCGCGTACGGCGTCGCCGGCGAGATGGGGCACATCAGCATCGACCCGGCGGGGCCGACCTGCCACTGCGGCCAGACCGGCTGCGTGGAGGCGATCGCCTCCTCGGACGCGATCCTGGGCGCGGTCCGCGGCGCGACCGGCCGCCCGGACCTCGACTTCGACGCGGTGGTCGAGCTGGCGCGCGGCGGGGACCCCGCCGCCCGCCAGGCCTTCGCGAGAGCCGGCCGCGCGATCGGCACCGGCATCGCGACCCTGGTCAACCTGCTGGGACCCGAGCGCGTCGTCGTCACCGGCGAGGGGCTCGACACCTACGACCTGTTCGGGGCGCACATCAAGGACGCCTACGCCGCGCACTGCTTCAAGGCGGCGGCCAAGTGCCCGCTGACCCTGCGCCCCCTGCCCTGGGAGGAGTGGGCCAGAGGAGCCGCGGTCCTGGGCATCCAGGCGCTCTTCCCGTAACACCCGCCGGCGTGCCCGGCACCCACCCCCACCAGCACACGCTTACGCACACGCACGCACACCGGTCGGTGCCCGTCCTTGCCTGGCAGCAATCGACGGCGGACACCGACCGGAACGGGTACACCCACCCTCACCCCGAAGGATGCGACATGAGCGCACGCAGTTCGCAGCTTAGCCGACGTGGATTCCTCGGCGGCTCCCTCCTGTTCGTGGCCGGAGCGGCGGTCGGCTGCAGCACGACCCCGGGCGGATCCGGGGACGCCGGCGGCGCCGGGACCACCCTGAACGTGTGGTCCCACGCCTACGGCGAGGCCGGCACCCAGCAGGCCCTGACCCGCTACGCCGCGCAGTTCACCAAGGCCAACCCCGACATCGCGGTCAAGGTCACCTGGGTGCCGGGCGACTACACCGCCAAGCTCAACGCCAGCCTGCTCGCCGACGGCGCCCCGGACGTCTTCGAGATCGGCGACTTCAGCCAGGCGCTCGCCCGCCGTGGCCAGATCGCCCCGCTCGACGACGTGTACGGCAGCGCCAAGGCCGACTTCGGCCAGGGCGACCTGGACTACGTGACGGTCGACGGCAAGATCTACGGCATCAAGATGATCGACGACGTGATGATGCTCTACTACCGCAAGAGCGTCCTCGCCAAGGCCGGGATCACCCCGCCCACCACCTTCGACGCGCTCGCCTCCGCCGCCAAGGCGCTCACGAGCAAGAGCGGCAAGGGCCTGTTCCTGGGCAACGACGGGATCGGCGACAGCCCGATCCTCGCCGTCTGGTCCAACGGCGGTGAGCTGGTCGCCGACGGCAAGGTGGCCTACGCCTCCCCGAAGGCGGTCGAGGCGGTCACCGCGCTCAAGCGCCTGGCGGACGACCAGTCCCTGCTGCTCGGCTTCACCACCGACTGGTGGGACCCGTCCGCCTTCACCCAGAACGTCGTCCCGATCCAGTGGTGCGGCCTGTGGGCGATGCCGGCCGTGAAGACCGCGCTCGGCGACGACTTCGGCGTGCTGCCGTGGCCCGCGTTCGGCAGCGCGGGCAAGCCCGTCGTGCGGGTCGGCGGCTGGACCAGCTGCGTCAACGCCAAGGGCAAGCACGTGGAGGCGGCGAAGAAGTTCGTCAAGTGGCTGTGGGTCGAGCAGAGCGACCTCCAGAAGGACTGGTCGGAGAGCTACGGGTTCCACGTCCCGCCCCGCCGGCCGGTGGCCGCCACCGCCGACAAGCTGAGCCAGGGCACCGCCAAGGAGACCGTGGAGCTCGCCGCGACGAGCGGCCGGTCCAACCCGAACACCTGGGACACCGAGGTCTCCACCCCGTTCGCCGCCGCGGCCAAGAAGATCGTCAGCGGCCAGGGCGACCCCGCCCAACTGCTCGCGGACGCGGCCGCGCAGGCCCAGACCGCCCTGGACAAGCAGCGATCCTGATGACCGCCCTCTCGGACACCGGCCCCCGCGCCGGGCGTGCCGGCCGTCCCGCGGCCCGGCCGCGGGGCGGCCCCGCCCCGACCCGCCGGCCCCGCGCCGACCTGCGGGCCTGGGGGGCGTTCGCGCTGCTCGCGGGGCCGATCCTGGTCGGCCTCGGAGTGTTCAAGTACGTCGCGATCGGCTGGAGCTTCCTGCTCAGCTTCTGCGACGCGCACGGCACCATCGCGCTCGGCCACTGGGTGGGCCTGGACAACTACCGGCAGCTGCTGGGCGATCCGGTCCTGCGCTCCTCGCTGGTCCAGATCCTGCTGTTCACCGCCTTCATCGTGCCGGTCACCTTCGCCGTCTCGCTCGCGCTCGCGCTGCTGGTGCACCGGGTGCGGCGCGGCCGGGCGCTGCTGCGGACCGCCTTCCTGATCCCCGCCGCCGTCTCCTACGTGGCGGCCTCGCTGCTGTGGAAGATGTGCCTGTTCAACGGGCTGCCCTCCGGCATCGCCAACCTGATCGGCAGCTGGTTCGGGATGGACGCCGTGCCCTGGCTGCAGACCACCTCGCCGCCGCTGTACTGGGTGGCGCTGATCACCCTGCGGCTGTGGCTCCAGGTCGGCTTCTACATGGTCCTGTTCCTGGCCGGCCTGCAGGCCATCCCCCGGGACGTGTACGAGGCCGCCGCCCTGGACGGCGCCACCGGGTGGCGGCTGCTGCGCCGGATCACCCTGCCGATGCTGCGCAACACCTCGGTGGCGGTGCTGATGCTGCAGTTCATCGCCGCGTTCCAGGCCTTCGACGAGTTCTACAACCTGTTCAACAGCGGGCTCTCCGGGACGGCGACCGCCCCCGTGCAGACCCCGCTGGTCCACCTCTACGACACCGCGATGGGCGCGCAGAACTACGGTCTCGGGTCGGCCGGGGCCTTCGTCCTCACCGCGTTGATCGTGGGCGTCACGCTGATCCAGGGCCGGTTCACCGGCTTCGGCAAGGGCGAGGAGTGAGCCCCGTGAAGAACCGTTCCCTGGCCGGCGCCCTGCGCCCCGGGCTGCGCGGGCTGCTGGTCGGCCTGCTGATGCTCGCCTTCGCCGCCCCGTTCTACCTGATGCTGCGCAACGCGCTGATGGACGCGCGGGGCCTGACCTCGCCGCAGTGGACGTGGTGGCCGGGCACCATGCACTGGGAGAACTTCACCGCGCTGTTCTCCGACCCCTCGCTCCACCTGGGGCAGGCGCTCGGCAACTCGCTGCTGATCGCCGGGATCACCGCTCCGCTCTCCACCCTGCTCGCCTCGGCCGCGGGCTACGCGCTCGCGCGGATCCCGGTGCCGGGCCGCGGCCTGCTGCTGGCGCTGGTGGTCGGCACCCTGATGATCCCCGGCTCGGCGACCTTCGTGCCGACCTTCGTGGTGGTCGGATCGATGGGCGGGGTGAACACCCTGTGGGGCATCATCGCGCCGGGGCTGTTCAATCCGTTCGCGGTGCTCCTGTTCCGCAACTTCTACCTGCAGTTCCCCGCCGAGATCGAGGAGGCCGGCCGCCTCGACGGCCTCGGCTGGCTCGGCCTCTACCGCCGGATCGCGCTGCCGAGTTCAGGTGCGATGCTCGCCTCGCTCGGCGCGCTCGCCTTCATCGACAGCTGGAACTCCTTCCTGTGGCCGCTGGTGATCGGCCAGGACCCGTCGACCTGGACCGCCCAGATCGCCCTGTCCACCTTCCTCACCTCGCAGACCATCAACCTGCCCGGACTGTTCGCCGGCGCCGTGGTGACCGTCGCCCCGCTGGTGGCGATGTTCCTGATCGCCCAGCGGTACATCGTCGAGGGCGTCGCCACCAGCGGACTCAAGGGCTGAGCGGCGCCGCTCCGCACATCCCGCACTCCACAGCACCACCCCCACCCTCACCCCGTGCTCCCGGAGCCTCGCCATGAGACCTGCCACCACCGTCCGCGGGCGCGCCCGCCTCGCGACCCGCGGCCTGCCCGCCGTGCTGGCCACCACCTCCCTGCTCGCCGTCGCCGCGCCCGGTGCGGTGGCGGCCCCCGTACCGGCCGCACCGACCGCCGCCACCGCCTCCACCGTCGCCGACGCGCCGGTACCGATGACCGGCGCCCAGCTGGCCGCCTCCTGGACCGGCCCGCTCTCCACCCGCGGGCGGTACGTCGTCGACGCCCACGGCGACCGCTTCAAGCTGAAGTCCGGCAACTGGGCCGGCGCCCAGGGCACGTACGAGGGCAGCGGCGACGTCGGCGACGTCACCAACCACCAGGCCGACCAGAAGTCGAACAACATCCCGCTCGGGCTGGACCGCACCCCGATCGCCCGGATCATGGCCGACTTCCACGCGCTCGGGATCAACAGCGTCCGGCTGCCGTTCGCCAACGCGATGATCCACGACACCGCCCCCGTCCCGGACGCCGCCGTCACCGCGAACCCGCAGCTGAAGGGGAAGACCCCGCTCCAGGTGTACGACGCCGTGGTCGCCGCCCTGACCGCCGACGGGTTCGCGGTCATCCTCAACAACCACACCACCAGCTACCGGTTCTGCTGCGCCCTGGACGGCAACGAGCGGTGGAACAGCGGCCAGAGCACCCAGCAGTGGATCGACGACTGGGTGTTCCTGGTCGACCGGTACAAGGACAACAAGCGGGTGGCCGGCGCGGACCTGCGCAACGAGGTCCGCCGCGACACCTGGGACGACCCCAACTGGGGCATGGGTGACGACCACGACCTGTACAAGGCCTTCGAGGAGGCCGGCAACCGGATCCTGCAGGCCGACCCGGACCTGCTGATCATCATGGAGGGGATCAACTGGCAGGGCATTCCGCAGGGCATGTTCAGCCACGGCCGGCCGATGCTCACCCCGGTCCGCACCCTCTCCAACACCCTGATCGACTCCGGCAAGCTGGTCTACTCGGCCCACTTCTACGCCTACACCGGTCCCAACCACACCGGGGCGACCGGCGGTTGGCAGAACGGCGAGACCAACGACCCGCGCTACCAGGACCTCACCCCGGCGCAGCTGGCCCAGGCCGTCGACGACCAGGCGCTGTTCGTCACCGGCGCCGGCCAGCACTTCACCGCCCCGGTCTGGATCAGCGAGTTCGGCGCGGGCGGCCGCGGCTCGGACAACGCGAAGGAGCGGGCCTGGTGGGCCGACTTCACCGACATCCTGGTGAAGAACGACACCGACTTCGCCCAGTGGCCGCTGGTCGGGTGGATGGACGCCACCGGCCGGCCGAACGACAACTGGGCACTGATCAACTACGACGCCACCGGCCGGAAGGTCACCGTCGAGGACCCGGGCGACTGGCGCGCCGCCGACTGGAACAAGCTGATCAACGCCCCGGCGAGGAGCGGCCCCGTCCCGCAGGTCGACCACTGGAACATGCTCGACCTCGACTTCGCCGACCAGAACCGCTCCGCCACCATGCTCGCCCGGCCCGACTGGAGCACCGGCAACCGCAAGGGCGACTGCCCGGACGGCCAGCGCCTGACCGGTCTCGGGCGCAGCGACCGCCGCGGCCTGTGCACGGACGCGAACCGGCCCGCCACCGCCGGCGGCACCTGGACCGTCGTCACCGACGAGCGCTACGTCAAGAGCGACTGGGCGAGCGGTTACAACAAGCTGCAGTGCCCCGACAACACCTTCGCCGTCGGGTACAGCGTGAACGGCAACGCGATGGCCGCCCTGCTCTGCGCACCCGCCGCCGGCCCGCTGCCGGCAACCGGCCGCACCGTCTGGTTCGACCACGGCGACAACCGGCCCGCCACCGGCGGGTCCACCGGCAGCGACTGGGCGCCCGGCTACTACAAGGGCCAGTGCACGGACGGCGAGTACCTGGCCGGCGTCGGCTTCACCTGGCGCTGGCAGCACGGCGGCGTCCCCGACCTGCTGCTCTGCCGCCCGCTCGTCTGACAGCGCCGCCACCCGGCGGGCCCACCGCACCCCTTCCCCGTTCGAGGAGACCAGGCATGCCCCTGGAGATCGCCGCAGACGGCTTCCGTCTCGACGACCGACCGTTCCGCATCATCTCGGGCGGACTGCACTACTTCCGGGTCCACCCCGAGCAGTGGGCCGATCGGCTCCGCAAGGCGCGCCTGCTGGGGCTCAACACGGTCGAGACCTACGTCCCCTGGAACCTCCACGCCCCCCGGCCTGGCGAGTTCCGGCTGGACGGAGGTCTCGACCTGCCCCGCTTCCTCGACCTGGCCGCCGCCGAGGGCCTGCACGTGCTGCTGCGGCCCGGCCCGTACATCTGCGCCGAGTGGGAGGGCGGCGGCCTGCCCTCCTGGCTGCTCACCGAGGACGGCATCGAACTGCGCAGCCGCGACCCCCGCTTCCTGCGGGCCGTCGACGGCTACCTGGCCGACCTGCTCCCGGCGGTCGCGCCGTACCTGGCCACCCGCGGCGGCCCGGTCCTCGCCGTCCAGCTGGAGAACGAGTACGGCGCCTACGGCGAGGACACCGGCTACCTGGCCGCCCTCGCCGACCTGCTGCGCGGCCACGGCGTCGACGTCCCGCTGTTCACCTGCGACCAGCCCGCCGACCTCGCCCGCGGCGGACTCGACGGCGTGCTGCGCACCGCCAACTTCGGCAGCCGGGTCGAGGCGGGGCTCGCCGAACTGCGGCGCCGGCAGCCGACCGGGCCGCTGATGTGCTCCGAGTTCTGGATCGGCTGGTTCGACCGCTGGGGCGGCACCCACGTCACCCGCGGCCCGGAGGAGGCCGCCGCCGACCTGGACCGGCTGCTCGCCGCCGGCGCCTCCGTCAACATCTACCTGCTCCACGGCGGCACCAACTTCGGCTTCACCAACGGCGCCAACGACAAGGGCACCTACCGCCCGACCGTCACCTCGTACGACTACGACGCGCTGCTCGACGAGGCCGGCGACCCCACCCCCAAGTACCGGGCCTTCCGCGAGGTCATCGCCAGGTACGCGCCCGTCCCCGACGAGCCGCTGCCCGACCCCGCCCCGAAGCTCGCCCCGCTCACCGTGGCGCTCGACACCTGCGCCGCCCTGCTCGACCAGGCCTACGCGCTCGGGGCGGCCGTGCCGGCGGACCGGCCGCCGACCATGGAACAGCTCGGCCAGGACGTCGGGTTCGTGCTCTACGAGAGCATCCTGCCGGTCGCGGGTCCGGCGGTGCTGCGGGTCGGCGAGGTCCGCGACCGGGCGCAGGTCTTCGTGGACGGGCAGCCGGTCGGCGTCCTGGAACGCGAACGGCACGAGCACGCCCTCGCGTTCACCGCGCCGCGGCCGGGCGCGCACCTGGCGGTGCTGGTCGAGAACCAGGGCCGGGTCAACTACGGCCCCGGCGTCCACGACCGCAAGGGCCTGCTCGGCGAGGTCACCGTCAACGGCGCGGCGCTCGCCGACTGGGACGGCCGGCCGCTGCCGCTGGCCGACCTGGAGCGGCTCACCTTCCTGCCCGCCGACCCCGGACGTCCACCGGTCGGGCCGGCCTTCCACCGGGGCGCCTTCCACCTGGACCGGCCCGCCGACGGGTACCTCGCGCTGGAGGGCTGGACCAAGGGCAACGCCTGGATCAACGGCTTCCCGCTCGGCCGCTTCTGGTCCCGGGGCCCGCAGACCACGCTGTACGTGCCCGCGCCGGTGCTGCGCGCCGGCCGCAACGAGATCACCGTCCTCGAACTGCACGCCACCACCACCCCCACGGTCGAACTCCGCCCGGCGCCCGACCTGGGGCCCATCGAGGACTGAGCAGGCCTGGCACGGGGCCGGCCCAGCACGGCGGCCGGCCCCGGCGGCGTGGTTGCCGGGGCCGGCCGGCCGTCAGGGTGCGGGGATCGGGGCGACCTCGCGGACACTGAACCACTTGTAGTACTGCGGCATCGCGGTGGTCAGGCCGTCGGTGCGCAGGTAGACGGAGTAGTTCGGCGCGGTGAAGGGCTTGGCCGCGGCGCCGTACGGGTCGTCGTCCGGCGAGGAGCGGTGCACGCAGGGCTTGCCCTTGCTGAGGTGGCCGTCGTCGGTGTACGAGGTGACGAGCTGCCAGGTGCCGCCGCCGGCCGGCGGGCCGGGTTGACCGTGTTGCCGATCGACATCTCCTTGTACAGCTCCAGCCGGACCTGGGTGTCGTTGCGCCAGTCGCCGTCGTTGCCGGCGTCGATGTTGCGGGCCACGAACTTGAAGCCGATCCACCGGTTCAGCGGCAGCGCCCCGCCGACGCTGCCCTCGGCGGCCGTCCAGTAGGCGGACTCGCGCACGTCGCCGTGGAAGGAGATCAGCCCGACCCGGCCGTGCGGCAGGCCGCCGCCGGTGCCGGTCAGCTGCTCGACGCCGTCCACGGACAGTTCGAGCGCGTCGCCCTTGACGGTGCCCCGGAGGGTGTACCAGGTGCCGGTGGTCAGGGTGAAGGGCTTGCTGGCGACGGTGGTCACCGTGCCGCCCGCCTTCTTCTTGATCTTCAGCGCTCCCTCCTCGTGGACGAAGAGGTAGTAGTTGTCGGTGTCGGTGTAGCGGGCGAGCAGGCCGGCGGTGCGGTCGGTGTCGGTGTTCCACCGGCCACCTTGATCGAGGCCTGCACCTGGACGTCGGTGGTGGCGGCGTCGCCCACCACGGCGCGGGCCGAGTCGGAGGTGGTCCGGTAGACCTTGGAGCCGTCGGCGACGACGGCGTAGGTGCCGGTCGCCACGGTGAAGCCGTGCGCGACGCCCTGCTCGAAGTCCTCGTCGACGGAGATCGCCGCGTTGGCCGACCCGCCGACCACCAGCAGGGTCACCGCGAGCGCCCCGGAGGCGACGGTGGCCGCGACTTTCCTTCTTCGGTGCTTCATGGACGCCCTTCTCGGATCGGTGATCGGAAGGAAGTCCTTCCGTCCCCTTCTACGGATCCGCGGGCCGCCGCGGGCCGCCCGGGCGGGCACTCTCCACAGGGCTTGCACAGCGGCGGAGCCTTCGATGCAGTCCAATGCAACGACGGTGCTGATCGATGTTGCATTACCTTCGGATTCGTTGCAACGAAATAGTGCACTCCAGCTGGGGTGATGGCATTCGGGCGCAATGAAGGTGTTGCCGAGAGTGCAAATGCAACGTAGCGTTCGTGATGTCAGAAACACACACTCCCCAAGGAGCGCACGATGCAGAAGTTCGCCGCCCCCGCCCCGATCGCCGCCGTCCTGGACATCCCCGCGGGCCGGGTGCAGATCATCGCCGCCGACCGGGCGGACGCCACCGTCGAGGTGCGGCCCGCCGACCCCGGCAAGGGCCGCGACGTCCGGGCCGCCGCCGGGGCCGCCGTCGCCTACGCTGACGGCGTCCTGCGGGTCCGTACCGAGTCGGGGAGCCAGCTCTTCGGCCCCTCCGGATCCGTCGAGGTCACCCTCCAACTGCCCGCCGGCTCCCGGGTCGAGGGCAAGGCGGGCGCCGCCGAGCTCCGGGTGGTCGGCCGCCTCGGCGACCTCGCCTTCGACGGCGCGTACCGCCGGATCAAGATCGACGAGGCCGCCAGCGTCCGGCTCAGCGCGGTCGACGGCGATGTCGAGGTGGGCCGCCTCGGCGGGCCGGCCGAGATCGGCACCGCCCGCGGCGCCATCCGGATCGCCGAGGCGCTGGGCGGCAGCGTGGTGCTCCGCACCGAGTCCGGCGACATCTCGGTCGGCGCCGCCGCCGGGGTCTCGGCCGCCCTGGACGCCGGGACCGGCCTCGGCCGGATCAGCAACGCGCTGAAGAACGACGGCGCCACCGCCCTCGACATCCGCGCCACCACCGCGCACGGCGACATCACCGCCCGCAGCCTCTGACCCGGAACGCCCCATCCGCCCGACCCGGCACCGCCGGCGCCTCCTCCGACCGAACCGACGCGAACAGGTGGACGACATGACCGACGACCGCACCCCCGCGACCCCCGCCCGCTGGTCCGGCCTGCTGCCGGTGGACGACACCGCGCTCGCCGTGACCGACAGCGGCGGCACCGGCATCCCCGTGCTCTACCTCAACGGCCAGTTCGCCACCCAGGGCTACTGGCGCCGGACCATCGCCGAACTCGGGCCCGGATGGCGGCACATCACCTACGACGAGCGGGCCCGCGGCAGGCGGTCGAAGCGTTCGGCCGACTACTCCTTCGAGGCCGCCGTCCGCGACGTGGACGCCGTTCTCGCGGCCCGGGGCGTGGACCGCGCCCTGCTGGTCGGCTGGTCCTACGGGGCCTTCGTCGCCGCGCACCACGCGGCCCGGCACCCGGAGCGCACCCTGGGCGCGGTCCTGGTCGACGGCGCGTTCCCGTACGACTGGCTGGACGAGGCGATGGAGCAGCGGATCCGCAAGCAGTTCCGGCAGTGGGGCCGGTTCATGCCGGCGCTGCGGCTGACCGGTCTGACCCCGCGGATGAACGCCGAGGAGATGGCGGAGTCCAACATCGAGATCGGCCGGATCTCCCGCGAACGCGAACTCGGCCCGGTACTGGACAGGATCACCGTCCCGGTCCGGTACGTGGTCGCCTCGGGCAGCTCGCTCGGCAGCCGCGGCGACGAGCAGGAGCGGATCCGCACCAGCCTCGACGCGGTGACCGCCCGCAACCCGCACATCGAGGTGGGCGCGAAGGTGGCGAGCAACCACGGCGCCGTCCTGCGCAAGGACTTCCGCGCAGTCGCCGCGGCCGTCCACGCGATCGCGGCCACCCACGAGCCGACCGGCTGACTGTTCGGACGGCTGGCCGCCACCACTCCGGACCAGGTGCAGGGGAGGGTGATCAGCGTCGTCGTCCTGCTCGCCACGGCGTCGGCGTCACTGGCTCCCCTGGTCGCCGGCCTGCTGGTGCAACGGCTGTCCGGTACCGGCGCGTTGGCGGTCTGCGCCGGGGTGGCGGGAGCGGCGGCGGTCGCCGCGCTCGGCCTCAGGGCGCTCCGGTAGGTCGCACCGACGAGGTCGCGCCTCCGGTCCCCGCGGCCGGGGCAGGGTGATGACGGGATGCATCCGGGCCCGGCCGGAGGCGGTACTCCGACAGGGCCCGGGCGGTCGGGACGGGTCAGGTGCGGGCCATCTGCCAGGCGCCGACGAAGTCGCAGGCGTACGAGCTGAACACGGTGATCCGGTAGCCGGGCGGGATCGGGGAGCCGGAGCAGGCCCAGATGCCGGGGCGGATCTGCTCGTGCAGCCAGCTGCCGATGCCGTTGCAGCCGGCGATGGTGTGCCGGGTCATCACGTAGCCGGCCACGATGGGGGAGCCGGAGCAGGTCCACATGCCGTTGTGGACGATCTGGTGGTACCAGCCGCCGACGCCGTCGCAGCCGCTCCGGTCGTAGTTGGTGATCACGTAGCCGGGGACCACCGGCGAGCCGGAGCAGGTCCAGATCCCGTCCTGGACGGGCTGCTGGTACCAGGAGCCGGCGCCGTTGCAGCCGCCGGCGTTGTGGCCGGTGATGACCCACCCGGCGGGGACGGGCGCCCCCGAGCAGGACCACTGGCCGGCGGGCCAGCGCAGCGCTCCGGCGGTGGCGGCCCCGGCCGGCGCCGCGGCTCCGGCCAGGACGGCGACGGCCAGCAGTGCCACCGCCGCCGCTGTCGCGGCGATCCGGCCGCGCACGGCCTTCGTCCTGCCGGCGATCCACGGTCGGCTGATCCGGATCCTCATGTCACACCTGTCCTTTCGGTGGGCACGGCGACGCGCCGCCGGTCCCGGGCGGGCGGGACGGCGGAGCTGGGGTGGTGTGATCGAAACCCTGTCAGATGCACGGCATGCAAACCAGAATGAATTCCAGCCATCATCATCGAGCTGATGTGGATCCACCGGGTGTGGTGCGCCCGGACCGGAAAATGCCCCGCGCCGCGGGCCCGGCCCGGCTAGGCTCCCCGCGATGACCACTCCTTCCGTTCACAGATCGGGGGTCCCGTCCGCGCAAGGTGAGTGCTGATGCTCACTGCGAACGCGAACGGGGACACCCACCACTCCTTCTGGCCGCGCGTGCGCGAGTACGCCGTGCCGCCGTCGATGATCGAGGCCGCCTCCGCCCGCCGCCGGGCCGGGGACTGGGCGGGGGCCTGCGCCGCCGCCGGCTACGAGGTCGACCTCGACCTGCGGGCCGCCGCACGGGCCCACGGCCGGGAGTTCGCCTCCCTGGTCCGGGCGGACCTCCGCCACCTCGCGCCCGATCTGCTGCGCTGGCACTTCCCCCGGGTCGCCCCCGACGGGCTGCTGCGCCCGGGGCTGACCAGCACGCTGGCCCGCTACCCGGGCGCGGGCCGGGACGGGGTGAGCCCCGTGCACCTGGTGGTGCGGACCGCCCCCGCCTGGGCGGACGCCGGCCAGCGGATCAGCCTCGCCCTGTGGGACGGCTCCGCCGGGCTGCCGGCCGGCCGGCACCCGCGCCCCGACCGGCGGTTCCGCCTCGACCTGCACCGCCACCTGTGGGACGCCCGCGCCGCCGGCGACCTCCGGGGCCAGTCCGGCGCCGACCGGGAATCCACCGCCGGCGGCCCGCCCCGCGGCGAAGGCCCGGACCCGTGGCGGCCGCTGCTGCCGCCCGGACCCCGCTGCGCCGTCGACCGGTGGGCGGCCGAGGCCGAGATCCTGCTCCGCGCCGAAGGGCGGCCGGCCACCGGGACGTTCGGCGTACGGCTCGGCGGCGGACGCCGGCTGGTGCTGGAAATCCACCCGGGTGAAGGCGAGTTCGGGCTGCGACCGGCCCCGGCCCCCGCCGATGGCAGCGCGGCCGCGCTGCCGTTGCTGCCCGACGCGGCCACCTGGCACCTGCCCGATCTCGAACTGCTCCGGGCCGGCGTGATCGGCCCCGACCACCTCCACCCCCTGGTGGCCGACGCGCTGGCGCCGGGCCGCCCGGCCGCAGGCCCGTACCGGCCGTCCGACCCGGCGGGGCAGCCGCGGACCGTGGAGTGCCGCGGCGCGCTGCACCGGATCGGCCTGGTCGACGGCGTCCTGGCGCCGCTCGACCACGACCCGGCCGAGATCCGGCGGGAGGAACTGCTGGTCGCGCTCACCGGTACGCCGCTGCCGTGCCTGCGGGCCATCGACGAGGCCCACCGGCGGCCCGACTGCCTCACCGGTGTCCGCGAACGCCTCGACCACGGCGACACCGCCGGGGCGCTGGCCGTGGTCGAGGGGCTGCTCGGGCCCGCCGCCCTGCTGCGCGACGGCGCGCTGCGGGACGAGCTGGAGGCGGCCGCCCGGCAGCGGATCACGTACGGGCTGTACCGGGCGGGCCTGGCCCTTCCCGGGCCCGGCCGCGACCGGCCGGACCGCCACTGCCCCGGCCTCCGCCGCTCCCACGGCCGTTCCCACCCGCGCCACGCCACCACGCGCTGGCCGGGCCGGGCCGCCTCCGCCCGCCCGCGCACCCCATCCAGCTCCCTCCTTCGAACCCCCAGGTGATGCCCATGTCCGAGAACGTCCGCTCCACCCCGACCAACACCACCCAACTCGACCTGTCCGCAGACCTGTTGGCCCTGCTGCGGGACACCACCACGGAACCCCGCCCCGACCCCCAGCTCGACGCGCTCACCCTGGCGGTCGCCGCCGACCTGCCGGTCCTGCTGTGGGGCGAGCCGGGGATCGGCAAGACCTCCGCCCTCACCCAGCTGGCCACCACCCTGGACCTCCCGCTGACCACCGTGATCGCCAGCGTGCACGAGCCGTCCGACTTCTCCGGCCTCCCCGTCCTCGGTGACGATCCCGCCTCCCAGGGCGTCCCGATGGCCCCGCCGGACTGGGCCGTACGGCTGGTTCGGGCGGGGCGCGGGCTGCTGTTCCTCGACGAGCTGTCCACCGCACCACCGGCCGTGCAGGCCGCGCTGCTGCGCCTGGTCCTCGAACGACGCATCGGGGCGCTCCAACTTCCGCCCGGCGTACGGATCGTGGCCGCCGCCAACCCGCCCTCCTCGGCGGCCGACGGCTGGGAGCTGAGCGCGCCGCTCGCCAACCGGTTCGTCCATCTGAGCTGGACCCACGACCACGAGGTGGTGGTCCGGGGCCTCGGCGGCACCTGGCCCCGGGCCACGCTGCCGCGGCTCGATCCCGAACGGCTGCCGGCGGCGGTGGCGTTCGCCCGCCGCGCGGTGTGCGCGCTGCTCGCCGCCCGGCCCGCGCTGGTCCACCGGCTGCCGTCCGGCCAGGGCCCCCGGGGCGGGGCCTGGCCCTCGCCGCGCAGCTGGGAGATGACGCTGCGCCTGATCGCCTTCGCGACCGCGGCGGACGCCTCCCGGGAGGTGCTCTCCCTGCTGGTCCGCGGCACGGTCGGGGACGGTCCCGGGCTGGAACTGCTCGCGAGCCTGGACCGGTTGGACCTCCCGGACCCGGAGACGCTGCTCGCCGACCCCGGGTCGGCCGACCTGCCCGCGCGCGGCGACCTCCGGCAGGCCGTCCTGGACGGGGTGGTGGCGGCGGTGCGGGCCCGCCCGGAGCGCCACCGCTGGGACGCGGCCTGGCGGCTGCTGGTCCGGGCCCTCGACACCGGTGCCCCGGACCTGGTGGTCGTCCCGGCGACCACCCTCGCCTCGCTGCGCCGGCCGGACTGGGACGTACCGGCGGCGATCGAGCGCCTGGCCGGAGCGGTGGACCTGTCCCGCCGGGCCGACCGGGCCGCCGACCGGGCCGCCGACCGGGGCGCCGGACACCCCGCGGCCACGGCGGGGGCGGGCCGATGACCCGGTCGACCGCGGCGATGCCGGCGACCGCGGGGACGCTGGACCTCGACAAGCTGTACGCGGCCCGGCTCCAGGCCGCCCGTGCCCGGCCCTACCTGGCGACGGCCCTGTTCGCCCTGCACGTGGTGGAGTCGCCGCAGGTGCCCACGATGGCCGTCGACCGGTACTGGCGGTGCTACGTCGGCCCCGCCTTCGTCGCCCGCACCCCGGAGGAGGAGCTGGCCTCGGTGTGGGTGCACGAGGTCTCGCACCTGCTCCGCGACCACCACGGGCGCAGCGACCGGCTGGCCCGCGAGCGCGGCCTGACCGGGGCGGGGGAGCGGCTCCGGATGAACATCGCCGCGGACTGCGAGATCAACGACGACGCGTTCGGGGACGGGCTGGTCGAGCCCGAGGGCCTGGTCCGGCCGGGGCTGCTGCGGATGCCGGCGGGCTACCTGATGGAGGACTACCTCCCCCTGTTCACGCTCGGCCCGAACACCCGGGGGCTGGCCTGGCTGGACTGCGGCAGCGGCGCCGACGGGCTGGAGCGGTCCTGGGAGCTGGGGCCCGACGGGGCGCACGGGCTCAGCGAGCAGGAGCGCGACGCGGTCCGGTTCCGGGTGGCGCAGGGCATCACCGGCCGCCCGGGCACCGCCCCGGAGGGCTGGCGGCGCTGGGCCGAGCAGGCCTTCCACCCGCCGCAGCCCTGGCGCGAGTTGCTGGGGGCGGCGGTCCGCTCGGCGGTCTCCGGTGCGGGCGCGGGCGAGGACTACACCTACGGCCGGCCGGCCCGGCGCGCTGCGGCCCTGCCCGGTACCGTGCTGCCCAGCCTGCGCCGCCGCCCGCCCCGGGTCGCGGTGGTCGTCGACACCTCGGCCTCGGTCAGCGACGCCGAACTCGGCAGCGCCCTCCTGGAGGTCGCCGCCATCTCCCGTGCCGTCGGCGGCCGCCGGGACCAGGTCACCGTGCTGTCCTGCGACGCGGCGGCCCGGGTCGTCCAGCCGCTCTGCCAGGCCGAGGGGATCCCGCTGATCGGCGGTGGCGGCACCGACCTGCGGACCGGCTTCACCAAGGCCCTCGCCACCCGGCCGGCCCCGGACGTCATCGTCGTCCTCACCGACGGCCAGACCCCCTGGCCGTCCCACCGCCCCCCGTGCCGCACCGTGGTTGGCCTCTTCCCCCGGCAACGGCCCACCACCTGGGACGAGGACGACCCCCACCACGTCCCCGACACCCCACCCCCTTGGGCCCGCACCGTCACCGTCGGCCCACCCTGACCGGCCCGGCAACGGCCGCGCCGGCCGGGGCGCGGGCAGCGGATGAGGGTGGGGGGCTTCGGTGCGAAGATGGAGGATGCCAGGTCGGCCGGTGTGACGCAGGAGGAGACATGGCGACGTATGACGACGTGCATCGGGTCCCCGAGGACCTGCACGGGGCGCTGGCGGAGACGCAGGCGGCGTACGACCGGCTGATGGCCGCGGAGGAGCCCGACCGGCGGATGCTGCTGGAGCTGCGGCGGCGCGACGCCGAGCTGCACGCGGCGGCCGAGCTGGCCCGGGTCGAGGAGCCGCACGGGCGGGCCGAACGGATCCACAGCCGCTGCGAGGGCGCGACCCGCGGCGCCCGCTGGATCATCCAGCACTCCGGCTGACCTCCGGTGTTTCGGCGCCGCTCCGGGCGCCGCGGTCGGCAGGGTGGGGGTCAGGACACCGCCGCCGGCCAGGGAGCGACACCGCCATGGAGCACGAGAGCGAATCCCACTGCTGCGCGCCCGCCCGCCCCGGGGCGCCCGCCGACCCGCCGCAGGCCCGGCCGGGGTCGGTGCGCGGTCCGGACCGGGGCCCGGTGGTGGCGCTGGCGGGCGGCCGGTTCAGCATGGGCAGCGACGACGCGTCCGCCTACCCCGCGGACGGGGAGGGGCCGGTGCGGCGGGTGGAGGTCGGCCCGTTCACGATCGACGCGCACTGCGTCAGCAACGCCCGCTTCGGGACCTTCGTCGCGGCCACCGGGCACCGCACCGACGCCGAACGCTACGGCGCCTCCTTCGTGTTCGGCGGGCTGCTGCCGGCCGACTTCCCGCCCACCCGCGCGGTGGCGGCGGCCCCGTGGTGGCGCGAGGTGCCCGGGGCGGACTGGCGGCATCCGGAGGGCCCGCGGTCGGGGCTGGCAGGCCGCGCGGACCACCCGGTGGTGCACGTGTCCTGGCGGGACGCGCTCGCGTACTGCGCCTGGGCCGGGCGTTCGCTGCCGACCGAGGCGCAGTGGGAGTACGCCGCCCGGGGCGGCCTGGAGCAGCAGCCGTTCCCCTGGGGCGGCGAGCTGCGGCCCGGCGGCCGGCACCGGATGAACGTGTGGAACGGCAGCTTCCCCGACCGCAACACCCGCGAGGACGGCTATCTGGGCACCTGCCCGGTGGACGCCTTCGAGCCGAACGGCTACGGCCTGCACAACATGACCGGCAACGTGTGGGAGTGGACGGCCGACCGGTTCCGCCCGGCGGTGGCCGGGGACGACTCGCTTGCCCTGCGTGGCGGTTCCTACCTCTGCCACGCCTCCTACTGCCGCCGCTACCGGGTCTCCGCGCGGATGGCCAACACCCCCGAGTCCTCCACCGGCAACATCGGCTTCCGCTGCGCGGGCCCCGCCGACCGGCCCTGAACGGCCCTGACCGGCCCGCACCTTGAGGGCCGGGCCGGTCGGGGTGGCGCGGTCACTCGCGCGACAGCATCGCCGCGGCCTCGCGCTCCAGGTCGACGTACGGCTCGCCGCTGACGTCGACGGCCACCCGGTGCAGGGTGCCGCCGGTGAACGTCCACGGCGCGCTGCCCGGGTAGTCCTCGGTGACCGCCTCGCCGAGGTCGCGGCCGGCGTTCAGGCCCTCGCCGCCGACCCCGAACTTGCCGGGCTGGGTCCTGATCCGGCCCTCGCCGACCTTGCGGTCGTCGTGGTAGAGGCTCAGGGTGCCGCGGGCGGTGCCGGGCGGGTCCTCGCCGTCCTTGTCGAAGGAGGCCGCCAGCAGCAGCCGGGTGCCGGTGGGCAGTTCCTCGGTCGCGCGGATGGTCTGCTGCTCGCTGCCGAGGAAGTTGTAGGTGTAGTGCAGCCGGTTGTCCTTCACGTACAGCGCGTGGCCGCCGAACCGGCCGCCGTGCGCGAACAGCACGCCCTGCGCGCCGGGCCCCGGCAGGTCGACCACCGCGCCGATCGAGTAGGAGCGGTTGCGGACGCTGACCGCCACCGACTCCGGGACCTCGGCCCCGCCGGGGCGGTACAGGTAGCGGTTGCGGGGCGGGGCGAGCTGCGGGCGCGGGGTGGTGAGGATCTCGACGGCCGACCGGTCGTCGAGCGGGAACGCCTGGTTGGCGCCCGCCTCGTGGAACCACAGGCCGATCAGCTCCGCGAGCCTGACCGGCTCCTGCTCGGCGAGGTCGTGCAGCTCGGCCCGGTCGGTGTCGGTGTGGTACAGCTCCCAGGCGTCCTCGGGGAAGTGGCCCCAGCCGCTGATCGCCGGGTGGGTGGTGACGGCCTTCCAGCCGTCGTGCCAGATGCCGCGGGTGCCGAGCATCGAGTAGAACTGGGTGCGCTTGGCGGTGGGGATGTTCGCGGTGTCGAAGCTGTACCGCATGCTGACGCCCTGCAGCGGGTGCTGGGTGTAGCCCTTGACGGTGTCGGGGAGTTCGATGCCCAGGCAGTCGAGCAGGGTCGGCACCACGTCCACCGCGTGGTGGTACTGGTCGCGGACCTCGCCCCGGGCGGCGATGCCGGCCGGCCAGGAGATCACGCACGGGTCGCAGGTGCCGCCGTTGAAGGAGTACCGCTTCCACATCTTGAACGGCGCGTTGAACGCCATCGCCCAGCCGTTCGGGTAGTGGTTGTAGGTCTTCGGGCCGCCGAGCTCGTCCAGCATCGCCATGTTCTCGGCCAGGTCGTCGGGCACGCCGTTGAACACCTTGTTCTCGTTCACCGAGCCGTCCGGGCCGCCCTCGCCGCTGGCGCCGTTGTCGGAGACCACCACGATGATGGTGTTGTCGAGCTGCTCGATCTCCTCCAGGTACGCGAGCAGCCGGCCGATCTGGTCGTCGCAGTGCGACAGGAAGCCGGCGTACACCTCGGCCATCCGGCAGAACAGTCGCTGCTCCTCCGCGGAGAGGGACGCCCACGGCTTGGTGTAGTCCAGCGGCGGGAACGGCTCGCCGCCGGGGCCGGTACGGGTCTCGGGGGTGCCGATCGGGTTCACCGGCGGCAGTTCGGTGTCCTGCGGGACCAGGCCGAGTTCCTTCTGCCGGGCCAGGGTCCGCTCCCGGATCGCCTCGTACCCCTCGTCGAACCGGCCCCGGTAGCGGTCGCTCCACTCGCGCGGCACCTGGTGCGGGGCGTGCGCGCACCCCGGCGCGTAGTACAGGAACACCGGGCGCTCGGGGGCGATCGCCTTCACGTCGTCGAGGAAGGAGAGCGCCTTGTCGGTGATGTCCACGCCGAAGTGGTAGCCCTCCTCGGGGGTGGCGGGCTGCTCGACGGGGTGGTTGTCGTGCACCAGGTCCGGGTAGTACTGGCTGGTCTCCGCCCCGAGGAAGCCGTAGAACCGCTCGAAGCCGCGGCCGACCGGCCAGTTCTGCTTGGTCGAGGCCAGGTTCATCTCGTCCTCGGCGCACAGGTGCCACTTGCCGACCAGGGCGGTGCTGAAGCCCCGCTCCACCAGGATCTCCGCCAGCGTCGCGCACTGCGGCGGGATGTGGCCGTTCGCCCCCGGGAAGCCGACGGCGGCCTCGCTGATGCACGCCATGCCGTTGGTGGTGTGGTTGCGCCCGGTCAGCAGGCAGGAGCGGGTCGGCGAGCAGAGCGCGGTGGTGTGCCACTGCCCGTAGCGCAGGCCGCCGGCCGCGATCCGGTCGATGTTCGGGGTCTCGATCGGGCCGCCGTAGCAGCTGAGCGCCCCGAAGCCGACATCGTCGAGCACGATGTACAGCACGTTGGGGGAGCCCGGCGGGGCCTTCGGTTGTTCGTACGGGCCCCAGTCCGGGACCGAGTCCCGGATGTCGAGGTTGACCACACCTCGGAACGGCTGCGCCATGATCCGTCTCCCAACGCGAGCAGGACAGTCCTGCTACCAGGGGAGCACCACCGGGCGCTCCGCGCGACGCGGAAGCCGCCGCACGCGGTACGCGCGGGCCGGTCAGGAGGTGAGGGACAGCGGCAGCTCGAGGTCGGCGGTCAGCACCTCGACCGGCAGCAGGTCGCGCGGGTCGCCGGAGCAGGACGCGCAGGAGCGGACGTGCCGGGTGGTGCGCTTGCGCCAGAGCGGGGTCAGCGCGCCGTCCCAGCCGGCGGTGGTGGCGGCGAGGCCCTCGCAGCCGGGCGAGGCGGCCAGCGCGCGGACCACCGCCCGGCTGGCGGACAGCCGGGTCTTCAGCCGCTGGATCCGGACACCGACGTGGCAGGCCGGCAGCCGCATCAGCCGGGCCAGCTCGGGCCGGCGCAGTTCGCCCCGGCTCTCCTGCCGCCACAGCGCGAGCAGCCGGCGGTCCTCCTCGTCCAACCAGCGGCTGGCCTCGGTCAGTTCGCGCCGGGCGTCGAGCAGGCCCAGGCGCAGGATGGTGAGGTCGACGAACTCGGCGTCGGGGTCGGGCAGCTGGTCGCCGGGCTCGACCGGTGCCAGGGCGAGCTGCTGGCTGCTCCACCGGCGGCGGACCTCGTTCATCGCCACGGCCACCAGCCAGGACCGGAACGAGCGGGGTTCGCGGAGCGTGCCCAGCCGGGTGACCACCCGGACCATGGTCTCCTGGACCACGTCGTCGACGTCGTCGTGGCCGTCCATCTCACGGCCGACCACCTTGTAGACCAGCGGCAGGAAGGCGGCGGTGATCCGGTCGAGCGCCGCCGGGTCACCGGTCTGCGCGGCGGTGACGTCCGCCGCCGTGGGTTCCCGTTCGGGTTTCATGGGGTGTCCTTGTCCGTCGGTCGTTCCGCGGGCGGCCGGGGCCGGGAGGCACGCGGTTCCCAGACCGCGGCGCTCCCGACCCGACCACCGGTTCCCGCCGGTCGGACCCGGTGGCCGGGCCTGCCGGCGGGCCGGTGCGACCGATCGTAGGAGCGGTCCGGCGGGCCGCCGCGGGTGTTCAGGGCGGCCTAACGGAGCCCTAATGTTCCGCTCAGCTCCGCCGTGCGGGGCCCGTCCCGGCCGCCGTCGCCCGGGGAGTTCGCGCAGTTGGCGGGGGATGGGGGCGGGGCCGCGGGTGGGCTACGGTGTCCGCCATGACGTCCGTGCTCGTCGTCGAAGACGACCCGATCATCCGCACCTACCTGATCGACGAACTCACCGCGCACGGCCTGGTGGTGCGCAGTTCCCCCGACGCGCTCGGCGCGCTGCGGGAGGTCACGCAGTGGCAGCCGGACGCGGTCGTGCTCGACCTCGGACTGCCCGACCTGGACGGCGCCGACGCGCTGCGGATGATCCGCGGACTCTCCCAGGTCCCGGTGCTGGTGGCGACCGCCCGCTCGGACGACCGGGAGATCATCAAGCTGCTCAACGCCGGCGCCGACGACTACCTCGTCAAGCCCTTCTCCGCGGGCCAGTTGGTCGCCCGGCTGGCCGCCGTGCTGCGCCGCAGCGCGGTGCACGCCGTGCCGGCGTCGGCGGCCGCGGCGATCGGGGTGCCGGGGGCGGGCGGGACGGACGGCGGTGCGGCGGTCGGCACGGCGCCGCTGGTCGTCGGTGAGCTCCGGGTCGACCCGACGGCCCGCTCCGCCCACCTGGAGGGACGCGAACTGGCCCTGACCAGGCGCGAGTTCGACCTGCTGGAGTTCCTGGCGAGGAACGCCGGCCGGGTGGTCTCCAAACGGCAGCTGCTGGCCGAGGTGTGGCGCCTGCCGTACGTGGACGAGCAGACCGTCGACGTGCACCTGTCCTGCCTGCGCCGCAAGCTCGGTGAACGGGCGTCGATGCCGCGCTACCTGCACACCGTGCGCGGTGTCGGGGTGAAGCTGGTGTCCCCGCGGTGAGGGCGACCCTCGCCATGGTCGCGCTGGTGGTCACCTCGATGGTGGCGGTGTCCTTCCTGATCCCGCTCGGCATGCTGGTGCGCACCCAGGTCGAGGTCGGGGCGACCACGCTGGCCGAACGCCGGGCGGTCGCCGTGGTGCCCGCGCTCACCCTCGCCCCGCAGCCCGGGGAGCTGGCGGTGGCCGTGTCCGGGATGCGGCCGGCCGACCGGCCGTGCGTGCACCTGCCCGAGGGCCAGGTGGTCGGCGACAGCCACGCGCCGCAGGAGATGCTGGCGCGGGTCGTCCGGGAGCGGCAGTCGGTCTCCGGCGACGTGCCCGGCGGCTGGGCCTACCTGCAGCCCGTCCTGCTGGACGACGCCCGGGTGGCGGTGGTGGAGGAGTTCGTCCCGCAGTCCGAACTGACCCGGGGGGTGGCCGGCGCCTGGACGGTGATGGCGCTGCTGGCGGTCTGCCTGGTGATCGCCTCGGTCCTGGTGGCGGACCGGCTGGGCGCCCGGATGGTGCGCGCCTCGCGCGGCCTGTCCCGGGCCTCCGCCGCGCTCGGCGCCGGCGACCTGGCGGTCCGGGTGGAGCCGGCCGGCCCCGCCGAACTGCACGAGGCGGGCCTCGCGTTCAACGCGATGGCCGACCGGGTCGCCGGGCTGCTGGCCAGCGAACGGGAGCTGGTCGCCGACCTGTCGCACCGGCTGCGAACCCCGCTGATGGCGCTGACCGTGGCCTCCGAACGGATCGGACCCGTCCCGGGATCGGCGCAGCTCGACGCCGCGGTGAGCCAGCTGGAGTCGGAGCTCGACTCGATCATCCGGGCCGCGCAGACCCCGCGGTCCACCCGGGCGGCGCAGCCGGGTCCGGGCGTGGCCGGTGCCGATCCGGCGGGCCCGGACCCGGCGCTGCCGCAGGTCTCCTGCCGGGTCGCGGAGGTGGCCGGGCGCCGGGTCGGCTTCTGGTCGATGCTCGCCGAGCAGCAGGGCCGGCCCTGCACGTTCGGCGCCACCGACGAGCCGACCCGGGTCCAGCTGCCGGAGGACGACCTGGCCGCCGTCGTGGACGCCCTGGTGGGCAACGTCTTCCGGCACACCCCGCAGGGCACGGCCTTCGCGGTGAGCGTGCTGCGGACCGCGCAGGACGTCGTCCTGGTGGTCGAGGACGCCGGGCCCGGCATCGCCGATCCGGACGGCGCCCTGTCGCGCGGCGCCAGCACCGGCGGATCCACCGGCCTCGGCCTGGACATCGCGCACAGCGCCGCCGGCGCCACCCGGGGCCGGCTCCGGGTGCTGCGCAGCACCCGGCTCGGGGGTGCGCGGATCGAGGTGGTGCTCGGGCTCGCCTCCGAGCCGCGCCGCGGCCGCGCGGCGTCCTGGGGCCACCGGCGCCGCCGCGCGCTGGAGCGCCGGCGCCAGCGGCGCGAGGTCTGATGCCGGGCCGCGGCGCAGGTCGGCGAATATCTGTTATTCCCGGCCCGGGGCGTGTATCTCCTGAACGGGTGACCGCGGCGGACGCGGTCACCGGGGTGACCGGGCCGGTCGGCGGCGGCCGTGGCCGGTGGCTGAGGACAGGAGTTCTGCCATGAGAGCAGCACCGCGCTGTGCGGCGTGCGAGCGGCCCGGACCGGCGTACGGCTGCCGGTGCGGCCGGCAGGACCCGGCGCTGCGGCAGGCCCGTACCGGGTTCCCGCCCGCGTACCGGGAGGCGGGCGCGCCGACCGTGACCGTGCCGCGCCCCGCCGTCCCGCCCGGGCCGGTCGGCGGCCCGCCGGGGGAACCGCCGAGCCGCGGCCGGGTCGACCGACGGCGGGTCTACCCGGCGATCGGGGCGCGGCTGCGGGCGCCGCACGTGGTCGGGATGCTGGCCGCGGGGCTGGTCGCCACCACCGCGGCGGTCACCGTGCTGGCCGTGGTCACCACGCCCGACGGGCTGACCGCGCCGGTCGCGGCGCCCCTGCTGCCGGCCGCCCGGCCGTCCACCGCCTCACCCACGCGGTCGCCCTCCCCGACGCCGTCCCCCTCGCCCTCCCCGACGCCCTCGCCGTCGCCCTCCCCGTCACCGTCGCCGTCGGTGGATCCGGTCACCCCCTCCCCGGCTCCCGTTCCCTCGCTGCCGCCCGTGCCGTTCGCGCAGATCCTGGTCAGTGCGGCCTCCGGGCGCTGCCTGACGGCCGGTGGGGGCACCCGGGTCGACATCCGGGACTGCGACGGCGGCCAGGACCAGCTGTGGACCCTCACCGCCTCCGGCCAGGTCCGCGACGAGGACGGCGACTGCCTCGACCCGTGGAACGGCTCGGTGCAGCCGGGCACCCCGGTGCTGGTCCGGCCGTGCACCCGGGACGACAACCAGAAGTGGCGCACCGGCGTCAGCGGCGCCCTGGTCGGGGCCCGCTCCGGCCTGTGCCTGGACGTCTACAACGGCCGTACCGCCAACGGGACCACGGTCCAGCTCTGGTACTGCGGCCTGCACCAGACCAACCAGACCTGGACGGTCACCCGCGCGGTGTAGCGCCCGGCGCCGGGACCGGGCCGGGTGCGTCGGTCAGCCTGCGGACAGGCGGGGATCACGGTCGCCGAGCACGAACTCCGCCGGCCACCGCTTCCGCAGTACCTCGGCCAGCAGCGGCTGGTCGGACTCCAGGACCTCGGGTCGGCGGATCGATCCGTCCTCGTCGACCTGCTGTCCCCCGAGGACGACGGGCGCGCGCAGGAGTTCCTCGCCCCAGGGGCTCACCCCGTTGGCCAGAAGACCCTCGAAGCGGTGTCCGGTCAGCCTGTCGTCGCGGACCCGGTCGATGAAGTCCTCGAACACCCGGGGCTGGAGGAGGGCCCAGACGAGGTAGACCACGGTGCGGCCGTCCTCGAGCCGGACCGGCAGGCGAACCTTGAGGAAGTTGCCCACCCCGTCCACGATCATGATCGCCCCGGTGTCGGCCGTCACGCGCCGCGCGCGCTCCTCCTCGGGGAGTTCGGCGACCGGATGCGGCCAGGCGAGGTCGAAGCCGGGTTGCTCCGGGTCGAGGTTGCCGCAGCAACCGCAGGCCGCACCGTGGGCGTGCTCGGGCGGGGTGAGGTCCAGCCTCGTCGCGGGGTAGGTGGGCTCCGCCGCGCCGGGCGGAAGCGGCAGCAGCAGGGCGTACTGACGGACGGTCGTGAAGGTGCTGGGCTCGGGGAGGTCCAGCGCGGCCAGCGCGGCGGACGCGGCCTCGTGGCGCACTCCGTTGACCCGGATCTCGGCCTCCATCGTGCCCGGGCTCCCGCCGTAGAACACCTTGACGCCGTTGAAGAAGGGCGATTCCAGGTCCGCGGTCATCGAGCCCGCGACGTGGTGGAGGACGTTCGCATCGAGCAGCGCCACCTGCAGGCGACGGTTCTCGGCGGTGTCGAGCCCGAGGCCGACCACACCGGAGATGATCGAGTGCCAGCCGGGGACGCCGTGCCCGTGATCCGGTCCGGCATGGTGGGCGAAGCGCTCGCCCCGGTCGAGGAGTTCGAGCAGGCAGGCGCCGGCCGTCTCCACCCAACCGTCGATCGCGTGCCGAGGGTTGCCGCCCGGCGCGACGACGTGGTCGACGAAACAGGGCACGTCGGGCTGGACGCTCACATCCGGGAACACGATCAGGTCGTAGCGGTGGCTCCCGGCATCATCGGGCGGCGCCACGCCCACCGCCCATCCGCTCGGGCTCAGCAGTGAATTGCCCCTGAGCTCGGCGCCCCGCGTCACCCCGGGCGCGTACTCCTCCAGCCGCTCCCGCACCAGGGCCAGGAACGCGAGGTCCGGCAGCCGCTCCGAGGACGGCTCGGCACGGCGCGTACGCCGTCGTTTCCACAACATGCAGCGGATCCTACGGAGCCCGCCGCCCGGCTCCCCCACCGGACCGGCCTCCGGGTCACCCCAGGTCCCACCGGTCGTCCCGGCCGGGCCGTGGGTTAGCCGGAGCTGAGCGCAACCCTAGGCGTTCCTCAGGGCCGGCCCGCTGCCGCCGCGGCGCTCCTAGCATCGGGCGGGCGGGCCCGGCGCGCCGTCCGGCGGGGGGTGCCCGCGGTCGTGGCGACGCCCACCCGTGGCGCGACGCGGCCCTCACCCGAGGAGGACGTTGATGAGCCGGTTCTCACGAGTTCCCGCCACCCGGGCCGACAACGAGCAGGGGGTGAAGCTCCGGGCCAGAGCGATCACCTGCCTGGAGCAGAAGGCGGCCGAACTCTGGTCCCAGGTACCGGCGGTGTACCCGGACGGTGCGCCGTTCCGGGCCCGGACGGCGTTCGACGAGGTGGTGGCGCTCGGCCGGCTGCTGATCCTCTGCTCCCCGCCGCACGGCGCCGAGTTGATGGGCCACTGCCTGCGCGCCCTGTCCGGCCTCGCGACGGTGGGCGACCCCGCCGCGTACACCGTCCGGGCGAGCATCGAGGCGACCACGGCCCGCCG
The DNA here is from genome assembly GCF_040304075.1 of Kitasatospora sp. NPDC094015. Classification (NCBI taxonomy): domain Bacteria; kingdom Bacillati; phylum Actinomycetota; class Actinomycetes; order Kitasatosporales; family Streptomycetaceae; genus Kitasatospora; species Kitasatospora sp. NPDC094015. The sequence goes on along the minus strand of NZ_JBEOUL010000001.1, from coordinate 399,608 downwards.
CCTGCTGCTCCGGGACGGCCTGGCGGCCTGGGACCAGACCCTCACCCGGGCCCTGCTTCTGACGGTCCGCTACCACCGCAAGGCCGGTCACCGCCCGGGCACCGCCGACGACGCCCGCGCACCCGCCGGGGGAGTGCGGCAGGGTCAGGGGTGGGGCTAGCCCCAGGGCCGGTCCGCCGGTGGACTCCATGGTGGCCGCGAGGGCCTCTTCCTAGCCTGGAACACGTCGAAGACCAGCGATGATTCCGGACGGAAGGCTCCACCATGGCACGCCGCCACGACCACCCCCACGCCGAACCGGCGCCGCCGTACGGGCGCCCCGCCGCCCCCGCGCAAACGGCCGCGATCGAGCTGCGCGGGGTGCGGCGCAGCTACGGCCGGGGCGGCGAGACCGTCCACGCGCTGCGCGGCATCGACCTGGCGCTGGCCTCCGGCAGCTTCACCGCCGTCATGGGCCCGTCCGGGTCCGGCAAGAGCACCTTCCTGCAGTGCGCGGCAGGCCTGGACCGGCCGGACGGCGGCGAGGTGTTCCTCGGCGGCGAGGAGATCACCCGGCTGAGCGAGAACCGGCTGACCAAGCTGCGCCGCAGCCGGATCGGCTTCGTCTTCCAGTCCTTCAACCTGCTCCCCTCGCTGACCGTCCTGCAGAACGTGCTGCTGCCGCAGCGCCTCGCCGGCGGACGTCAGGACCGCTCCCGGGCGAAGGAGTTGCTGGCGCAGGTGGGGCTCGGCGAGCACGCCGGGCGGCGGCCGGGGCAGCTGTCCGGCGGCCAGCAGCAGCGGGTGGCGATCGCCCGCGCGCTGATCACCCGGCCGGACGTGGTCTTCGCCGACGAGCCGACCGGCGCGCTGGACACCCGGACCGCGCACGAGGTGCTCGGCCTGCTGCGGCACGCCGTGGACTCCATGGGCGCCACCGTGGTCATGGTCACCCACGACCCGACGGCGGCCTCGTTCGCCGACCGCGCGCTGTTCCTGGCGGACGGCGCCTTCGCGGGCGAGATCCACCACCCGGACCCGCAGTCCGTCGCCGACCGCATGGTCGCGCTCACCGCCCGGCCGGTCGGAGCGGCGGCATGAGCAACGGACTCGCGCGCGCCTCGGTGCGCTTCCGGCCCGCCTCCTTCGCGGGCACCTTCGTCGCGCTGCTGTTCGCCGCGGCGGTGATCACGGCCTGCGGTGCGCTGCTCCAGACCGGGATCACCGCGAGCGTCCCCCCGGTCCGGTACGCGGCCGCGCCGGTGGTGGTGGCGGCCGACGCGAACGTCTCGATCACCGTCCGGACCGGCGAGGACACCGACACCGAGGAGCTGGCCGTCCGGGAGCGGGCCCGGGTGGACGCCGCCCTGACCGCGCGGATCGCCGCGCTGCCCGGGGTGGCCGCCGCCCGCCCCGACACCGCGTTCCCGATCCCGGCGAGCGCCCGGGACCGCTCCGGCAGCGCTGCGCTGCCGCCGCTGACCGGCCGCGGGTTCGCCGCGCTGGGCATCGCCGGGCCCGGCGAGCAGTTGGTCGAGGGCCGGGCCCCGCGCGCCGGCGAGGTGGTGCTGGACGCGGACACCGCGCACGCCGCCGCTCTCGCCCCGGGGGCCACCGTCACGCTCACCGCGCCCGGCGGCACGGCCGCCTACCGGATCGCCGGTCTCGCCGCTGCCCCGGGCACCGGCACCGCCTGGTTCGCCGACCAGGACGTCGACCGGCTCGGCGGGCACCCCGGCCGGGTGGACGCGATCGCCGTGCAGCCGGGCGACGGGGTGGACCCCGGGGCGCTGGCCGCCCGGATCCGGCAGGCCGTCGACGGCCGTGCCCTGGTGCTCACCGGCGACGCCCGGGGCACCGTCGAGCAGCCGGAACTGGCCACGAGCCGCACCATGCTGATCGCCCTCGGCGGCTCGTTCGGCGGCGTCGCCACGATGACGGCCGTCTTCGTGGTGGTGAGCACCGTCGCCCTGGCCACCGGCCAGCGCGCCCGGGAGTTCGCCCTGCTGCGGGCGATCGGCGCCACCCCGCGCCAGATCCGCCGCACCATCGCCACCGAGGCGGTGCTGCTGGGGCCGGTCGCCGGACTGCTCGGCAGCCTGCCCGGACTGGCGCTGGCCCATTGGTGGTTCGGCGAGCTGGCGCGGCGCGGCGCCGTGCCGCGGGCGGTCTCCCTGGACGTCGGGTTCATCCCGGTGCTCGCTGCCGCCGGCGGCTGCACGCTGGCCGCGCTGGCCGCCGGCTTCCTGGCCGCCCGCCGCCCCTCCCGGATGCGGCCCGGCCAGGCGCTCGGGGCGGCCGCGGTCGAGCCGGTCCGTCCCGGCCCGGTGCGGACCGTCCTCGGGCTGCTGTTCACCGCCGGCGGCACGGCGCTCGCCGGGGTGGCCGCCCACCTGAACGGCGCGGACGCCGCCAACACCGCGCTCGGCGTGGTGATGTGCTTCCTGCTGGCCGTCGCGCTGCTCGGCCCCTGGCTGGCCGGGGCCGCCGCCCGGGTGCTCGGTCTGCCGCTGCGGGCCGGCGCCGGTGCGGCCGGCTCGCTGGCCGTCGACAACAGCCGGGCCAACGCCCGCCGGCTGGCCTCGGCGATCACTCCGATCGTGATGGTCACGGCCTTCTGCGGCACCCTGCTCTTCCTGCAGAGCACCGTCAGCCGGGTCGCCGGGGAGCAGCTGCGGGCCGGCGTCACCGCCGACCAGGTGCTCGGCGCCGCCGGGCCGGGCCTGCCCACCGCGACCGCCGGCCGGGTCGCCGAGGTGCCGGGCGTGGCCGCCGCCGTCGGCGTGCTGCGCACCGGCGTCGTCTACCGGGACGGCCCGACGCTGGGTGCGGCCGAGGCGCTGGGCGTCGGCGGCGACCCGGCGAAGCTGCCCGCGGTGCTCGACCTGGGAGTGCGCAGCGGGTCGCTCGCCGACCTCGGCCGCGCCACCGACACCGTCGCGCTGGACGCCGCCCTCGCCGAGACGCTCGGGGTCCGGGTCGGCGACCGCGTCCCGCTCTGGCTCGGCGACGGCACCGAGGCCCGCCCCACGGTGGTCGCCACCTACGGGCGCGGGCTCGGCCTCGGCGAGGTGCTGCTGCCCCGGGCGGCCGTCGCGCAGCACGTCACCGCGGGCTACGACAGTCAGGTACTGGTCGCGGACGCACCCGGCGCCGACCGGGCCGCGGTCGCGGCGGGGCTGGCCGCCGTCGCCGGCGACGCCGGGGGCACGGTCACCGACCGGACCGGCTACCTGGCCCGGGCCGACCGGGACCGTGAGGTGAGCGCCTGGGCGAACACCGTGATGGCCGGGGTGCTCGGCGGCTTCGCGGCCGTCGCCGCCGCCAACACGCTGGTGATGACGGTGCTGGACCGGCGGCGCGAGGTGGCCCTGCTGCGGCTGGCCGGCACCACCCGCCGGCAGGTGCGCGGGATGCTGCGCTGGGAGGCGCTGCTGGTCGCCGCGACCGGGCTGTCGGTCGGCGGGGCGATCGCCTGGGTGACGCTGGTCCCGATCACCCGCGGCGTCGCCGGCTCGGCCCCGTACGTCCCGGCCGGTCTCGCCCTGCCGCTGGCGGCCGGCGCCGTGCTGCTCTGCCTCGCGTCGACCGGTCTGCCGGCCCGCGCGCTGCTGCGGCTGCGGCCGGTCGCGGGGGGCGGCGGGCGGCAGTAGCGGCGGGTGGCGGAGGGCACCGGCGGCAGGCCCGAACGGGCCTGCGCGGTGGGCCGCAACGGGCGGTGCGGGGTGCTCCCGCACCGCCCGTTGGCGGGTGCGCGGACGGCGGGCGGCCGCCTGACCTGGGCGGCGAGTCGGCGCCGGGGGCGCCCTGCGGGTGGCCCGCCCGCTTGATCGAAAACTGCCAAAGCTAGCATGGGGCCATTCGCCTAGCTCGAAAGATGGACCTGTGACTGTCAACGAAGACGTGTTCACGAACTGGATGAACCGTGAGGAGATCGCGGAGTCGATGATCCCGATCATCGGGAAGCTGCACCGCGAGCGGGACGTCACCGTCCTGCTGCACAGCCGCTCCCTGGTGAACAAGTCGGTGGTCAGCATCCTCAAGACCCACCGGTTCGCCCGCCAGATCGCCGGCGAGGAGCTCTCGGTCACCGAGACGATGCCGTTCCTGGAGGCCCTCACCACCCTCGATCTCGGCCCCTCCCAGATCGACATCGGCATGCTCGCGGCGACCTACCGCGCCGACGACCGCGGCCTCACCGTCGAGGCGTTCACCGCGGAGGCCGTGGCCGGCGCCACCGGTGCCAACAAGGTGGAGCGCCGCGACTCGCGCGACGTCGTGCTGTACGGCTTCGGCCGGATCGGCCGGCTCCTCGCCCGCCTGCTGGTGGAGAAGACCGGTTCGGGCAACGGCCTGCGGCTGCGCGCCATCGTGGTCCGCAAGGGCCGCGGCGACGACCTGGTCAAGCGCGCCTCGCTGCTGCGCCGGGACTCCATCCACGGCCAGTTCCACGGCACGATCACCGTCGACGAGGCGAACAACAAGATCATCGCCAACGGCAACGAGATCACGGTGATCTACTCGGACGACCCGACCACGGTCGACTACACCGAGTACGGGATCAAGGACGCCATCCTGATCGACAACACCGGCCGGTGGCGTGACCGCGAGGGGCTGTCGAAGCACCTGCAGCCCGGTATCGCCAAGGTCGTGCTGACCGCGCCCGGCAAGGGTGACGTGCCCAACATCGTGCACGGCGTCAACCACGACACCATCAAGCCGGACGAGCAGATCCTGTCCTGCGCCTCCTGCACCACCAACGCGATCGTCCCGCCGCTGAAGGCGATGGCGGACGAGTACGGCGTGCTGCGCGGCCACGTGGAGACCGTCCACTCGTACACCAACGACCAGAACCTGCTGGACAACTACCACGACTCCGACCGTCGTGGCCGGTCCGCGGCGCTCAACATGGTCATCACCGAGACCGGTGCCGCCTCGGCCGTCGCCAAGGCGCTGCCCGACCTCAAGGCGAAGATCAGCGGCAGCTCGATCCGGGTGCCGGTGCCGGACGTCTCGATCGCGATCCTCAACCTGCAGCTCGCCCGCGAGACCACCCGCGAGGACGTCCTCGACTACCTCCGCAACGTCTCGCTGACCTCGCCGCTCAAGCGCCAGATCGACTTCATCAGCGCCCCGGACGCGGTCTCCAGCGACTTCATCGGCTCGCGGCACGCCTCGATCGTCGACGCCGGCGCGACCAAGGTCGAGGGCGACAACGCGATCCTCTACCTCTGGTACGACAACGAGTTCGGCTACTCCTGCCAGGTCGTCCGGGTCGTCCAGTACGTCTCCGGCGTCGAGTACCCGACCTACCCGGCGCCGGCCGCCTGATCCCCGGATCGCGCGCCCTGCACGCCTCGTCGGCCTCGTAGATCTCGCAGGCCCGAAGGCCGCTCCCGCCACCCGCGGGGGCGGCCTTCGCGCTGCCGGGAGCGGGCCGGCCTTGACAGCCAAAAGTGTGAGTGGTTGAGTACTCACATGCAGACGGAACGCCAACGCCAACTCTCCACCGCCGAGGAGCGCCGCGACACGGTGCTGCGCACCGCGATCGGGGCCTTCGCCTCCCGGGGCTACTTCGGGACCACGACCACCGAGGTCGCCAAGGCCGCCGGGATCTCGCAGGCGTACGTGTACCGGCTTTTCCCCAGCAAGGAAGCCCTGTTCGTCGCCGTGGTCGAGTACTGCTTCGTCCGGGTGCGGGCCAGCCTGGAGGGCGGTGCGGCAGCGGCCGGCGGCAGCTCGCCGGAGGCCGTGCTGAGCGCGATGGGCGACGCCTACGCCCGTCTGATCAGCGACAACGACCTGCTGCTGGTGCAGATGCACGCCCAGGCGGCCGCGGTCTCCGAGCCGGCGATCCGCGATGCCGTCCGGGCGGGTTACGCCCGCCTGGTCGAGTACGTCCGCGGGGCCTCCGGGGGTGATGACCGGCAGGTCCAGGAGTTCTTCGCCGTCGGCATGCTGTGCCACCTGGTGGCCGCGATGGACGCCGACAAGGTGGACGCGCCCTGGACGCGCACCCTCACGGCGGGCATCCGGCACTACTGAGGGCCGGCCCTCGGGGCGGCGGTCCGCCGGGAGCGGGCTGCCGCTTCTTCGGGCCAAAGAGTGAGTGATCGACCACACATACCATCAGCGCCACGACCGAAGGAAGCGCCACCGTCATGAGCATCGAGACCGGCACCACCACCGCTGCGGCCGCGACCACCGGGGCCCCGACCACCGTCGACGAGCACGCCCCCGTGGTCGTCCGGCTGTCGACCACGATCGACGCCCCGCTGGCCGCCGTCTGGCGGGTGCACACCGACATCAACGCCTGGCCGGACTGGCACCCGGACGTCACCCGGGCCGCGCTGCTCGGCCCGCTCGCCCCCGGCGCGGCCTTCCGTTGGTCCACCCACGGGCTCGACATCACCTCCACCGTCCTGCAGATCGTGCCGGGCGAGCGGATCGCCTGGGGCGGTCCGGTGCAGGGCATCGACGGCATCCACGTCTGGACCTTCGAGGAGTCGGACGGCGTCGTCACCGTCCGCACCGAGGAGTCCTGGTCCGGCGCCCCGGTCGAGGCCGAGCCGGAGCTGCTCGGGGACGCGCTCCGGCTCTCCCTGGAGACCTGGCTCGACGAGCTCAAGGCCCGCGCCGAGCGCCGCTGAACCGGTCACGCCCACCGCAGCCCCGACCCTGCCCTCCCGGCCACGCCCTCCCGCCGCCGCACCCATCGAAGAGGCACCCCGATGACCAGCAAGCCCTACCTGACCGGCCACTACACCCCCGTCGCGGACGAGATCACCGCCACCGGACTGACCGTCGAGGGCACCCTGCCCCCGGAGCTGACCGGCCGGCTGATCCGCAACAGCCACAACCCGAAGCCCGGCATCACCCCCACCCACTGGTTCAAGGGCAGCGGCATGGTGCACGGCATCCGGCTGCGGGACGGCCGCGCCGAGTGGTACCGCAACCGCTGGGTCCACACCCCGGCGCTGGACGGCGCGCCCTACATGACCGAGAAGGGTCCGGACCTGACCGCGAGCACCGCGGGCACCCACGTGATCGAGCACGGCGGCCGGCTGCTCGCCCTGTGCGAGGCCAACCTGCCGTTCGAGCTGACCGCCGACCTGGAGACCGTCGGCGCCTACGACTTCGACGGCAGGCTCACCTCGGCGATGACCGCCCACCCCAAGGAGGACCCGGTCACCGGCGAGCTGCACTTCTTCTCCTCCTCGCCGTTCCCGCCCTACCTGATCCACCACGTGGCCTCGGCCGACGGCCGGGTGCTGGAGAGCCAGGAGGTCCCCGGGGCCGGCCCGGCACTCAAGCACGACTTCGCCATCACCGAGCATCACGTGGTCTTCCTGGAGGGATCGGTCACCTTCGACCCGGCCGAGCACTCCGGCATCCCGTACGGCTGGAACGACGCCCAGGCCTCCCGGATCGGGGTGCTGCCGCGCGGCGCGGGCGGCGCCGGGAAGGTCCGCTGGTTCGAGATCGGCCAGGGCTACGCGATGCACCTCGCCAACGCCTACGAGGACGCCCGCGGCCGGATCGTGGTCGAGGGCCCGTCGGTGGGCCGGGCCGGCTGGCAGCGCTCCTGGAACTGGTGGGTCGGCGCGCCGGACCGCGGCGCCGAGCCCAACTCCGGCTCCCGCAGCCACCGCTGGACCATCGACCTGGCCGCCGGCCGGGTCCGCGAGGAGGAGACCGACGACCTCACCGTGGAGTTCCCGACCATCAACGACGCCTTCGTCGGCCGCGCGCACCGCTACCAGTACGCGCTGGCCTTCCCCGACGACCTCGGCGTCGGCAACCACACCCTGGTCAAGTACGACCGGGCCACCGGTGAGCGGCAGCTGCGACCCGTCGGCACCGGCCAACTCCCGAGCGAGGCGGTGTTCGTGGCCTCCGCCGACGGCGCCGACGAGGACGCCGGCTACCTGCTGACCGTCGTCAGCGACCTGAACGCCGACGCGTCGAGGCTGCTGGTGCTGGACGCCTCCGACCTGACCCGGCCGCCGGTCGCCACCGTCCACCTGCCCCGCCGGGTCCCCGCCATGATCCACGGCTCCTGGATCCCGGACGCCGACCTGGCCTGACCCGCCGGCCGCGGCACACCCTGGCCGCCACCCCGCACCACCCCGTACCGGTCCGAGAACGCCGAACACCCCCTGGAGGAAACGATGACGGAGAACCACGCCGACCTGGCGGAACCGTTCGAGAAGCAGACCGTGGCGCAGGACGGCGAGGCCGCCCGGAAGGCCGGCAAGAAGGCCGACAAGAAGCGCCGGCGCACCCGCCGCCGGGCCGCCGAGGCCGCCGTCTACACCGGCCTGGGCGTGGCCGCCCTCGCCGAGCCCTGGCTGCTGCTGCTCATCGTGCCGGCCCTGCTGCTCGCCCTGCGCGACTGATCCGCCCCGCCCACCTGGGAGCCCGCCACCCGTACCGAGGGGTGACGGGCTCCAGGCGTACCAGGGGCCGGTCCACCACCCGTTCAGGTGACGATCGATCACATTCTCGGCGCAGCGGCCAGAATGGGCGAATGGACCAGTGCATCAGCGCCGACGTGATCGGCCCCATCGCCCTACGCGCGGACGGAGCGGGCCGGTGACGATCCCCGCGAGCCACCGGTGGCTGTTCGGCGGCTACCCGTTCGCCCTCGGCTGGGCGTGCACCTACACCACCGACGAGGCCGGCCGGCCGATCCTGCTGAAGTCCCGCGACAAGGGCTGGCAACTGCTGGCCGGCGGCATGATCGACCCTGGGGAGACCCCGTGGGAGGCCGCGGTCCGCGAGACCGAGGAGGAGACCGGCCGCATCCTCACCGGGGAGCCGCGGTTCCTGGCCTCGGTCTTCCGGCCGCCGACCGAGCGGCTGCCCACCCGGTTCGGCTTCGTCTTCGACGGCGGGGTCATGACGGCCGAGCAGATCGCCGCGATCGTGCTGGACCCGGCGGAGCACACCGACCACGCGGTGCGCAGCCTGGACGAGTGGCAACCACTGGTCCCGGTCGGGCAGTTCGAGCTGATCGGCAGGCTCGGGGAGGCCCGCCGCAGCGGCGTCCCGTTCCACCTCGCCGGCCCGGACGAGGCCTTCGCCTGACCGCCCGGATTCCTGCGGTGCCCCGCGGTGCCCCGCGGTGCCCCGCGGGCTTCGGCGGGGCCGCTCAGGCCGGGAGCGGCTGCCGGCGGGCGGTGCGCGCGAGGGCGAGCGCGGCCAGTACGAGGACGGCCGCGACCGCGAAGGTGACCCGCATGCCGGTGGCGACGGCCGCCGGCCCCGCCGTGCCGACGTCGGGGGCCGCCGAGGCCAGCGCGAACACCGCGCCCATCACCGAGGCGCCGGTGACCAGCCCCAGGTTGCGGGAGAGGTTGAGCAGCCCGGACACCACCCCGCGCCGCTCCGCGGGGACCTCTGCCATGACGGCGGTGTTGTTCGCCGTCTGGAACACCGCGTACCCGGCCGTGACCACCACCAGCGGGGCGAGGTAGCCGGCGAGGCCGGCCGAGGCCGGGGTCACGGCGAGCACGAGGGCTCCGGCGGTGATCGCGGTCAGGCCCAGGGCGGTGGTGCGGCCGGTGCCGAAGCGGTCGGCGATCCGGCCCGCCGGCACCCCGGTCAGCGCGGCCACGACCGGGCCGACCGACAGCGCGAGCCCGACCGCGGCCGCGCCGAGCCCGAGCGTCCGGGCCAGGTAGAACGGGCCGACCACCAGGGTCGCCATCATCACCGTCGAGACCAGCGTGCTCATCGCGAGGCTCGCGCTCAGCCGCCGGTCACGGAACATCGCCGGCCGGATCAGCGGCGCGGCGGCCCGCGCCTCGACCCGGACGAACACCGCGATCCCGGCGGCCGCCGCCACCAGCAGCGCCAGGTTCAGCACCCCGAACCGGCCGTGCCCGATCGTCATGGCCAGCGCGTACGCCGCCAGCGCCAGGGCGAGCAGCAGCGTCCCCGTCCCGTCGAGCCGGACCCGGTCGCCGGTGCGCTCCGCCCGGCGGTCGGCGGGCAGGTGACGGTGGGTGAGCAGCAGCGTGAGCAGGCCCAGCGGCGCGGCGACCAGGAAGACCGCCCGCCAGCCGAGGCCGGAGAGCAGCGCGCCGCCCAGCGACGGGCCGAGCGCGGTGCCGACCGCGGACATCGCACCGAGCAGCCCCATCGCGCTGCCGGTCCGCTCCTTCGGCACGGTCTCCCCGACGAAGGCCATGGTCAGCGCCATCATCACGGCTGCTCCCAGGCCCTGTGCCGCGCGGGCCGCGATCAGCAGCCAGAGGCTGGGCGCCACCCCGCACAGCACCGAGGCCACCGTGAACAGGGTGATCCCGGCGACCAGCAGCCGGCGGCGGCCGGTGAGGTCCCCGAGCCGCCCGACGCTGACGATCAGGGTGGTGACGCCGAGCAGGTAGGCCAGCACGATCCACTGGACCTGCTGGAACGAGGCGCCGAAGGCCTGCCCGAGGGCCGGCAGCGCCACGTTGGCGATGCTGGTGCCGAGCGAGGACAGCAGCATGGAGAGCGAGAGCCCGGCCAGGGCCAGGCGTTCCGTCGGGGTCCTGGCGGTGCGGACGGCGGGGGCGTCGTCCGGTCGTGCGGCGAGCGATGTCACGGGCGGTGGGCTCCGTTCTCGGGGAAGGGCCGGGCATCGGGGGATCGCGGGCGCCCGGCCGACCGGTCGGGTCGGTCGGCAGGGCTGGCGGGTCGGCCGGTCGGCTCAGCGGGCCGGTCGGGTGCCGGTGTAGACCGTGGTGGCGTCCAGCAGGAAGGCGTCGGGCCGGCGCAGGATGCCGTCCGGCGACTGCGGATCGACCAGCACGCCGAGCGTGCGGCGGTCCTCCTCGTCGAGCGGCCCGTCCATCGACTGCCAGATCCGGTCGAGGTTGGCGTGCAGGAATTCCCGGGCCGCGGTGTCGAGCGGCGCCGGGAGGTCGAGCACCAGCGTGAAGCCGCCGGTGCCGGTCAGCCCGGCGTGGCCGAGCATCGCGGGCCAGTCCTCGGTGACGGCGGTGGTGCCGGGCAGGTCGGCCCGCATGGCGGCGAACCACTCCTCCTGCGCGGCGTCCAGCCGGGCCTGCAGTCCGGGCCGGCCGATCCCGATGTCGCGCGGGAGGAACCGGGCCGGCAGCCCGCCCTCCGCCACCGCGAGCACCCCGCCGGGGCGCAGCAGAGCGGCGAGGCCGGTCAGTGCGGCCTGCTGGTCGCCGAGGTGGTGCACGGCCTTGCTGCTCCAGATCAGGTCGGCCGTGCCGAGCACGCTGCCGGCCGGCCCGTCCCCGCCGTCGAGGCCCGCGGGCAGCTCGGCGTGCAGGACGGTGACCCGGTCGCCGAGGCCGAGCCGTCCGGCCCGCACCAGCGCCTGGTCGAGGAGGCCGGTGGAGCCGTCCACGGCGACCGTCTCGGCCTCCGGGAAGGCCTCGGCGAGGACGCAGGTCATCACACCGGGGCCGCTGCCGACGTCGAGGATGCGGCGCACCTCGTGGTCCGGGCCGATCAGTTCCCGCAGGCGGGCCGCCGCCCGGCGCAGCACCGGGAGCTGGATCTCACCGTTGCGCTCCAGGTGGGCCACCATGGCGGCCCAGTCGATCTCGGTGCTGCCGTGGCCGTGGCCCTGGGCGGGGGTGCGGGCGGTGGGGTGGTCGTGGCCGCTCTGGTGGAGGTCGCTGTGTGGGCTCATGCCCAGGAGCGTGCACCGGCCTGCGCCGGGTGGCAATTTCTGTTGCCGTTTCCGGGACAGCGGGATGGAATGGCCCCCATGGACGAAGCACCGACCTACCAGGCGGTCCTCGAGGAGGTCGCCCCGCGGCTGCGGCGGCTGCGCGACAAGCGGGGGCTGACCCTGGCCGCGCTGTCCGAGCTGACCGGCATCTCCAAGAGCACCCTGTCCCGGCTGGAGTCCGGCCAGCGCCGGCCCAGCCTGGAGCTGCTGCTGCCGCTCGCCGGTGCCTACCGGGTGCCGCTGGACGACCTGGTCGGCGCCCCCGAGGTGGGCGACCCCCGGGTCAGGCTGACCCCGCGCGCGCTGGCCAACGGGGGTAGCTTCGTCCCGCTGACGCGCGGCCCCGGGCCGCTCCAGGCGTACAAGATGATCATCCCGGACCGGGGGACCGAGCCGGACCTGCGCACCCATGAGGGCTACGAGTGGCTGTACGTGCTCGACGGCCGGCTGCGGATCGTGCTCGCCGAGCACGACCTGGTGCTGGGCGCGGGTGAGGCGGCCGAGTTCGACACCCGCGTCCCGCACTGGTTCAGCAGCGCGGACGGGCGGCCGGTCGAGGTGCTCAGCCTGTTCGGCCGGCAGGGCGAGCGGATCCACGTCCGCGCCAAGTCCCGGAACTGACGCGGCCGCGCGTCCCGCCGGTGCGGTCAGCCGGCGGCGGCGTCGGTCGGCCGCGGGGCGCCGGCTGCCCGCAGCCGGTCGATGACCTGGCGCTCGACCAGGATCGGGATGAACGAGCGGATCGGGCTGCCGTCGAACCCGTGCCGGGCGGTCTGCACGGCCCGCTCCACGGCGTCCGCGCCGTACGCGTCGTCGAACCGCCCGTGCAGGCGCACCCCGACCGCCTGCAAGGCCTCGTCCTCCTGCACGGCGGGGTCCTGCGCGCCGGCATCCGGTACGCCGCCGTCCTGCTGCCGCTCCTGCGGCGCGCCCGGGTCCGGCCCGTCCGGGTCGGGGACGTCGAGCTGCTGGGTGCCCGGCCCCCGGGTGTCGAGCCGTGCCGCACCTGGCTCCTGCTCCACGGTGTCCTCCTCGCTCGTTCGCGATCCGGTGCCTCAGTCGATTCTGCGCGCCGACGCGCCGCACCGCCTTTCCACCGAACGGCCTTGCTCCTCCCCGGCCTTGCGCTCCGGTCGCTATGGGTCAGCGCGGGCGGGGGCGGGCGGCGAGCAGCGCGGTGTCGTCCTCGGCGGGCCGGGCGGACAGCTGGTGCAGGACGGCGTCGAGCAGGTCGTCCAGATCGCCGGCGGCGGGCAGCGGCAGGTCGGCGAGCCGGGCCAGCGAGACGTCGATGTCCTCGCCGCGGCGCTCGACCAGGCCGTCGGTGTACAGCAGCAGCGTCTGGCCGGGGGTGAGCGTGCGGGTGGTCTGCTCGTAGTCGGCGAGGCCGGTGCCCAGCGGCGGGCCGGTCGGCAGCCGGAGCAGCTCGGTGGGGTGGTCCGGGGTGATCAGGGCGGGCGGCAGGTGGCCCGCGCTGGCGAGGGTCCAGCGGTTGCGGGCCGGGTCGGCCAGCGCCAGCAGGCAGGTGGCCGGGCGGGAGGAGTCGTTCTCGGTGATCAGCGTGTCGAGCTGGCGCAGGATGCGGTGCGGCGGCAGGTCCATGCTCGCGGTGTAGCGCAGCATCGAGCGGTAGGTGCTCATGTCGACCGCGGCCTCGACCCCGTGCCCCATCACGTCGCCGATCACCAGCAGGGTGCGGCCGAACGGCAGCCGGACCGTCTCGTACCAGTCGCCGCCCACCACCGAGCTGCTGCCGGAGGGCAGGTAGCGGGTGGCGAGTTCGAGGTTGGGGTGCGGGTTGGCGGGCTCGGCGAGCAGGGCGCGCTGGAGGTCCAGCGCGACGTGCTGGGAGCGGGTGTAGCGCTGCGCGTTGTCGATGGCGAGCGCGGCGTGGGCGGCCAGGTCGCCGATCAGCGTGAGGTCGAGCTCGGTGAAGCCGGCCCGGTCGGCGCGCAGCCGGCCCAAGTGCAGCACGCCGAGGGTGCGGCCGCGCGCGGTGAGCGGCACCACCAGCAGGTACCGCACCCCGGCCGCCCGGTAGCCGACCGGATCGGCGGCGGCGGGCCCGGTGGCGGCCAGGTCGACGCTCACGGGCCGGCCGGTGGCGAGCGCCTCGGCGGTGGGGGAGCCGTCGCGGTGGCGGACGTTCTCGCCGGGGCGGGCCGGTGCCGGGGCTCCGGAACCGCCGACCGGGTCGCCGGCCAGCGCGGCGCGGTGCAGCCGTACCCCGTCGCCGATGTGCGGGGTCCGGCCGATCGGCAGCAGGTCGACGGCGGCGATGTCGGCCAGCCCCTCGGCGGTCGCGAACTGGGCGAGCTCGGCGCAGGTCCGGTCCGGGTCCAGGGTGGTCCCGATCTCGCCCGCGGCGGCCTTGACCACGGCGAGTCGCGCCGCGGCCCGGTCGGCCCCGCCGTCCGGTGCCGCACCGTGGGGTGCCCCGCCGCCCGGTGCCGCACCGCCGCTGGAGACCGCGCCCACCTCGGCGATCACGGCGACCACGCCGACCGTCCGGCCCTGGACGAGGACCCGCCGGCAGCTCAGCCGTAACTCCGGTGCGGCGCCGCCGCTGCCGTCACCGGCGGACGGCAGCGGCCCGGTCACCGTCCCGTCGCCGCCGGGGCCCGCGAGCGCGGCGGCCAGCAGCGGGGCGGCGGCGGCCAGCGGCGAGGCGTCCACGGACCTGCCGACCAGCGCCCCGGGGCGCAGCCCGGCGGCCTGCTCGAACGCGGGATTGGCGTACAGCCAGCGCAGCCGGGCGTCGGCGACGGCGATGCCGGTCGGCGCGCGGTCGAGGGCACCGCGCAGCAGCTCCGGGTCACCGCCGCCCGCCGGGGCGGGGGCTCGGAGCCGGTCGTCGCCCCCGGGTGCCTCGCTGTGCACCGTTGCCGCTCTCCCTCGTCACGCTCATCACCGGCGTCTGTCCATGATCACGCCGCGCTGCCGGGCCCGCATCCGCCCGGGCGGATTCCCGGACGGGGCCGGGCGCCGCACTCGGCGGTGCGACCCGGGGAGCGGGGTGGCGCGGCGGGCCGGCTCAGGTCGCGTGCACCCAGTCGGGCAGCGGTTCGCGGCGCAGCGTCCAGGCGCTCGGGACCGCGGCCGAGCCGGTCCTGGCCGCCACCGTGCCGCCGACGATCGCGCAGGTGGTGTCCACGTCGCCGAGCCCCTCGGCGGTGGTCCACAGCGCGTCGGTGAGGCTGTCCAGGTGGTGGGCGGCGGACCACAGGGCGAACGGCACGGTGTCGCTCGCCCGGATCCGCTCCCCGTTGCCGAGCAGCTCGGCGGCGTGCCGGGGGCCGGTGTCCGCGGGCAGTGCGGCCGCCCGCCGCAGGCCGTCCCGGACCGCCCCGGCGGGCGTGCGCCCGGCCACCTCGGCCAGCAGCTCCGGCCCGTCCGGCGCGGCGCCGCCGCGGCTGCGGGCGGCCAGGGCGGCGGCCAGCGCGACGGCCACCGCGCCCGCGATGCCCTCGGGGTGGGTGTGGGTGACCTCGGCCGAGAAGGCGGCCTGCTCGGCCACCTCGTCCAGGTCCGCGCAGAACCACGCGCCCAGCGGCGCGACCCGCATCGCCGCGCCGTTGCCGAGGCTGCCCTCGCCGCCGAACAGCTGCCGGGCTTCGGTGCGCCAGGCCGACGGGTCGGCGGCGAGCCGGGGCAGCAGCCGGTGCATGCCGTAGCCGTAGCCCCGGTGGGGGTCGTCCAGGTACCCGGCGGCGAACGCCTCGGCCAGCTGTTCCTGGTGGACGGCGTCGTGCAGGGTCAGCACCCGGTGGACCGCGAGCGCCATCGCGGTGTCGTCGGTCCAGCGCCAGGGCGATTCGGCCGGCGTCCGGCGGTCCCGGATCTGCTCAAGGGCCTCCTCGGCCGGGCGGAACCGGGGGAACCAGCGCTCCCCGAAGGCGTCACCGAGGGCCAGGCCCTCCAGAGCGTCGCGCGCGGCGTCGGCTGCGGTCATGGGCTGCATGCTGCCAGTCCGTGGCACCGCGTGCACCCGGTTTCGGCGCCCTCGTCCGCCCCTGTCCGCCCGCGCTCGCACCGGCGCGGTCCGTGCACCGGGGGCGCACCCCCCGGTCCACGCGCCGCGCCGGTCCACGCCCGCCGGTCTCAGCCGCGCACGCTCGCCCGCTGCGCCGCCGCCGGTGCGGTTGCTGCGGTCGGTGCGGCGGGTGCGGCGGGTGCGGCGGGTGCGGCCGGTGCGCCGGCCACCGCGACCGAGGTGGCGCGCCCGGCCGGGACCAGCAGCGCGGCCAGGGCCGCCGCCAGGCAGAAGACGGCGAGCATGGTGAAACCGTGGGTGTAGCCGGCGGCGTAGGGGCGGCCGGAGGGCTGGAGGTGCCCGGTCACCAGGCCGGTCATCAGGGCCGCGCCGATCGAGCCGCCGATGGTCCGGATGTTGGCGTTCATCCCGGTGGCGGCGCCGGTCTGGGCGGCCGGCACGCTCTGCACGATGAGGTTGCTCATCGAGGCGAACGCCAGGCCGATGCCGAGGCCGAAGATGCCCGCCGCCAGGGCGACCTGCCACTGCTGCCCGTGCCGGGCGGCGAGCAGCGCGCAGGCGATCGAGCCGAGGACCGCGCCGGTGGTCAGCTGGGCCTTGGCGGGGAAGCGCCCGGCCAGCCGGCCGCTGAGCACGCCGGCCACGAACATCGCGACCAGCATCGGCAGCATGAGCAGCCCCGCGCCGGTGACGGAGGAGCCGAAGCCGTAGCCGGCCGAGGACGGGGTCTGCGCGAAGCCGGGGAGGAAGGCCCACACCGCGTACATCCCGCCGCCGAAGAGCAGCGCGGCGGTGTTGGTGGTCCAGACCGACGGGAGGCGCATGATCCGCAGGTCGATCAGCGGGTTGCGGGAGCGGGCCTCGACCAGCGCCCAGAGGGCGAACAGCACCACGGCGACGGCCAGCAGGCCGAGCACGGCGACCGAGCCCCAGCCCCACTTGGCGGCCTGGCTGATCGGCAGCAGCAGTGCCACCAGCCAGCCGGAGAGCAGAACGGAGGCGAGCCAGTTGACGCTGCCCTCGGTGCGGTGCGGCGATTCGGGGACGTAGCGGTGGGCGATCAGCGCGGTGATCGCGACGATGATCACCGGGAACCAGAACAGCCAGCGGTAGTCCAGCGCGCCGACGATCGGCCCGGCGAGCACCATGCCCAGACCGCTGCCCACGGCGATGACCGCGGACAGGTTGCTGATGCCGCCGGGCACCCGGGCGGCCGGGAACTCGTCCCGGATGATGCCGAAGGACAGCGGGAACAGCGCCCCGGCGATGCCCTGGATCACCCGGGCGATGATCAGCACGGTGATGTTGGGGGCGAGCGCGGCCACCAGGCAGCCGATCAGGAGCGCGCCGAGCGCGGCGACCAGGGTGCGCTTCTTGCCGACCAGGTCGCCGACCCGGCCGAGGATCGGGGTGAAGATCGAGGCGGAGAGCAGGTAGGCGGTCATCACCCAGGTGACCGTGGACTGCGAGGTGTGCATCGCCTGCTGGACGGTCGGCAGCGCGGGCGTGATCAGCGACTGGAGCAGCGCGAACACGCCCGCGCCGGTCGCCAGGACGGCGAAGGTGAGGCGGTTGGAGCGGCGGTTCATCGGGACCCTCTCGGGACGCGGGACGGCGGCGGCCGGCCGTGGGCGGGCAGCCCGGGGCGGCGGACGACGCAGTGGCGGAGCGCGGACGGCGGAGCGCGGCGGGGGCCGCGGGAGGGCCGGCGCCGGCTCGGTGGGGTCGCGGTGCCGTACGACGGCAGGGCGACGGTGACGCCTCACTGGTAAAGTTGAGGCATGCCTCCAGATTACCGGAGGCGCACCTCCGGTTCAAGCCGGTGTCCGAGATGAGGTCCCCCGTGCCGGAACAGGTCGTCGTCAGCGAGTTCCTCGCGGCCCAGCGCCCGCGCCGCGCCGACGCGGCGCGCAACTTCGACGCGCTGCTCGCCGCCGCCCGTGAGGCGTTCGCCGAGCAGGGCGCCGAGGCCTCGCTGGAGGACATCGCCCGCCGGGCCGGCGTCGGCATCGGCACGCTCTACCGCAACTTCCCGACCCGCCGGCACCTCTTCGAGGCGGTCTACGCCAACGAGATCGACGAACTCGGCCTGCTCGCGGTGGAGTTGTCGGCCGAACCGCCGTGGGAGGCGCTCAACGACTGGCTGCGCCGGTTCGTCGCCTACACCCTCACCAAGCGCGCGATCCGCGACGCGCTGGTGGCCGAGGAGTCGGACATCTTCCTGGCCTGCCGCCAGTCCATGTACGACGCCGCCACCCCGCTGCTCGAACGCGCCCAGCGCTCCGGCGACGTCCGCCCGGACATGAGCACCGACGACCTGCTGCGGCTGATCTCCGGCATCAGCTCGGTCGCCTTCCCCGACGACGGCCAGCGCGACCGGGTGCTGGCCATCGCCCTGGACGGCGTGCGCGCCAAGGCCTGAGCGCGCACCGGGGGAAGTGCGCCGGGGGGAGTGCGCAGGCGGGAGTGCACCGGGCTCAGCGGAGGCACTCGGCCCAGACCGTCTTGCCCGGCGCCGCCGCGCGCGGCACGGTGCCCCACCGCGCGGCCAGGTGGCCGACCAGGAGCAGGCCCCGGCCCGACTCGGCGTCCGGGGCGGGGAGTTCCACGACGGTGGGTGGGGTCCGCTCGGTGCGGGTGTCGGAGACCTCGACACGCAGCGCGTCCGGCGACTCCGTCAGCCGCACCTCGAAGTCCCGCCCGGGCACGTGACCGTGGCGGACGGCGTTGGCGGCCAGTTCGGCGACGATCAGCGCGAGGGTCTCGTGGAGCGGTGTGCCGTAGCCGTACCCCCAGCCGTCGAGGCGGTGCGAGACGAGGCGCCGGGCGAGGCGCGCGCCGCGCGGGGTGGAGCTGAACCGCATGGTGAACTCCCGTGCGGGAGCCGCGATCCGCGGCGCGTCCGGTGAGGGCTGGTGCAGGGCTTCCATGGCGTCGAGCGTGGCGTTGCAGCCCGCGGCCGACCAGGGATGGCGCGCGTACAGCGGGGTCTGTACGGCCTGTCCGGTGGCGTGTACGAGGGGGCCGCCGGGATTCCAGGGAACGGGAAGCGACGGTCCGTCACTCCGTGCTACCGTCCGCTCACGGAACAAAGATTGACCCCGGCGGTGCGCTAACACCCCGGGGCCTGGCACTTGGAACAGAACTTCCTCATGCACCTTCACTTTATCGCGCCCGACCGCTATGTACGGGCATCCCACGAGATCGTGCGCCATCCGCGTCTACGGTCCACCGCGAAGACCCTGCTCCTGTGGGCCCTCTCCCTCCCGGCAGCCGGGACACCCTCCTCACGATCGGCAGCCGGATGCCCGAGGGCCGGATGGCCGTCTCCAGGGCCCGCTCCCAGCTGATCGAGGAGGGCTTCGTGCACAGCCGGCGCACCCAGCACCCGACCAAGGGCACCTGGTCGACCCGGGTCCTGGTCAGCAGCGTGCCGCTGACGGAGCGGGAGCAGGTCGAGGCGGCCTGGGACAGCGCGGTCCACAATCCGGCACTCGGTGAGCCGCCCACCCGGGCGGTCGGCACTTCCCCCCAGGGGGAGAAGACCGAGCAGAACACCTCCCTCCCCGCCGAGGCGTCGGCTCCGCCGGGAGCCGACCTGGCCCTCGCCGCCGGACTGCTCGACCGGCTGACCGCCCGGGACACCCGCCTGAGACTCGGCGCGTCCGAGACGCTCGAACTCGCGCCGCTGGTCTGCGCCTGGCTCGCCCGCGACCCGGATCCGGGGCGGCTGCGGGACGCGCTGCTGTCCGGACTGCCGGGCCAGGTCTTCTCGACGGTCGGCCTCCTGCGCAGACGGCTGGAGCGCAAGATGCCGGCACCCGAACCCGCCCCGGTGCAACGCCGGTACGGCGAGTGCGCTCACTGCGCGGATCCCGTGCCGCTGCCGGGGGAGTCCTGCGGCAGCTGCTCGGGCCGCGCCGGCCCGACGTTGCTGGACGGGGCGGCGATCGAACGCAACCGCCGCGGCGTGGAGCTGGCCCGCAGCCTGCTGCGCGGCGGCGTGGCATGACGTACAGAGCCCTGCTGTACGTCCCGGCTCCGACGAGGTGGCGCGGGTGACCGAACAGGACGACGCAGCGGGCTTCCTGCGGTGCTTCGGACGGCAGGTCCGGCTCCTGCGCGAGCGCGAGGGGCTGACCCGCAGCGAGCTGGGCGCCCGGCTCGGGTACGGCGACGAGCAGATCGCGTCCGTCGAGCTGGGTCGCCGCATCCCCAAGCCCGAGCTGATCGACAAGGCCGACGAGGCGCTCAACGCGGGCGGCGTCCTGCGGGCGATGAAGGAGGAGGTCGCCCGGGCCCGCTACCCGGCGTTCTTCCGCGACGCGGCCCGCCTGGAGGCGGAGGCGGTCGAGCTGCAGACGTACGACACCCACGTCGTGAAGGGGCTGCTGCAGACCGAGGCGTACACCCGAGCAGTGCTGGCCATGCGACGACCCCTGCTCGACGAGGAGACGATCGAACAGCGGGTGGTGGCCCGGTTGGCCAGGCAGGAGGTCTTCGACGCCCGGCCCGCACCGCTGTTCAGCTTCGTGATGGAGGAGTCGGTGCTGCTACGGCGGCTGGGTGGCGCGGCCGTGATGCGGGGGCAGCTCGAACAGATCCTCCTCATCGGTCGACGGCGGAACGTCGAGATGCAGGTGATGCCGCTCGATCGGGAGGACAACGCCGGTGTCGACGGCGGGTTCACGCTCTTCACCCGCAAGGGTGGCGAGCAGACCGGCTACCTGGAGACGCAGGGGCGTAGCACACTGGTCACCGATCGGGAGGAAGTCCGGGCCCTCGCGTCGCGCTATGGGATCATCCGGGCGCAGGCCCTCACCCCGAGTGAGTCGCTGGCCTTCATCGAGAAGTTGCTGGGAGAGCTATGAACGCCACGGTTACCGCCGGCACGACCTGGGCCAAGAGCAGCTACAGCGGTGCCGAGGGCGGCGATTGCGTCGAGGTGGCCACGTCCCCCCACACCGTGCGGGTGCGGGACTCCAAGGACCGGCCCGGTCCGGTCCTGGAGTTCGAGCCCGCCGCCTGGCGCGCCTTCGTCCGGTTCGCCGCCGCGTACCGCGCCTGACGGGCCCCGCCCCTGGGTGGGGCGGGGCCCGCCGGGCCGGTCAGCGCGGCGCCGGGGCGTACCCGGCGGGGCGGGAGGTGAAGGTGCCCCGGCCCTGGGTACGGCTGCGCAGGCGGGTCGCGTAGCCGAACAGCTCGGCCAGCGGCACGGTGGCGGTCAGGACGGCCGTGCCCGACCGGGAGGTCGAGCCCGTCACCCGGCCGCGGCGGGCGGCGAGGTCACCGAGCACCCCGCCCACCGCGTCCTGCGGCACCGTGACGGTGACCTCGGCGATCGGCTCCAGGACCGCCATCGTGCAGGCCCGCAACGCCTCGCGCAGCGCGAGCCGCCCGGCCGTGCGGAACGCGAGCTCCGAGGAGTCCTTGACGTGGGTAGCCCCGTCGGTCAGGGTCACCCGCAGCCCGGTGACCGGGTGCCCGGCGAGCGGTCCGTCGGCGAGCGCGTCCCGGCAGCCGGCCTCGACCGCCCGGACGTACTCCTGCGGCACCCGCCCGCCCACCACGGTCGAGGCGAAGGCGAACTCCCCGTCCAGCGGCTCGACATCGAGCACCACCTGCGCGAACTGTCCGGCGCCGCCGTCCTGCTTGGCGTGCCGGAAGGTCCGCCCGCAGACGCCGGCGACCACCGTCTCGCGGCGGGCGACCTGCGGCCGGCCGACCGCGATCTCCAGCCCGTGGGTCCGTCGGACCTTCTCCACGGCCACCTCCAGGTGCAGTTCTCCCATCCCGGACAGCAGGGTCTGCCCGGTCTCCGGATCGGTGCGGACCGCCAGTGAAGGGTCCTCCTCCACCAGCCGCGCCAGCGCCGACACCAGCCGTTCGGTGTCGCCGTTCCGGTGCGCCTCGACCGCCACCGCGACCACCGGGTCGGCCGCCGCGGGCGGTTCGAGGACCAGCGGCGCCCCGGCCGCGCACAGGGTCGCCCCGGTGCGTGCGGCCTTTGGCCCGACCACCGCCACGATGTCCCCGGCCGCGGCCCGGTGCATCTCCTCGTGCCGGTCGGCCTGCACCCGCAGGATCCGGGCGATCCGCTCGACCCGCCCGGTGCCCGCGTCCAGCACCGAGTCCCCCTTGCGGACCGTGCCGGAGTACACCCGCAGGAAGGTGAGCCGGCCGGTGGTGGCCGGGTGCACCTTGAACACCAGCCCCGCGAACGGCGCCGCCGGGTCGGCGGATCGTTCCTGCGGCGCGCCGTCCAGGGTGCCCCGCACCGGCGGGACGTCCAGCGGCGAGGGCAGGTAGGCCACCACCGCGTCCAGCAGCGGTTCGATCCCGCGGTTGCGGTACGCCGAGCCGCACAGCACCACCAGGCCGGCACCGGTGCGGGTCAGGTCGCGCAGCGCGGTGGCCAGGGTCGCCGCACCGAGCGCCGAGGTGGCGCAGAACTCCTCCAGCGCCGCCGGGTGGAGTTCGGCGACCGCCTCCTCGAGCTGCCGTCGCCGCTGCTGCGCCTCGGTGAGCAGCTCGTCCGGCACCGGTCCTTCCCGCACGCCGTCGCCGTTCCCGGTCCAGAGCAGCGCGCGCAGCCGGACCAGGTCCACCACGCCGGTGAACCCGCTCTCCCGGCCGATCGGCAACTGCACCACCAGCGGCGCCGGGTGCAGCCGCCGGCGGATCGAGTCGACGGCGGTGTCGAGGTCGGCGCCGGCCCGGTCCAGCTTGTTGACGAAGGCGATCCGCGGCACGCCGTGCCGGTCGGCCTGGCGCCACACCGACTCGCTCTGCGGCTCGACGCCGGCGACCGCGTCGAAGACGGCGACCGCGCCGTCGAGCACCCGCAGCGATCGTTCCACCTCGTCGGCGAAGTCGACGTGGCCGGGGGTGTCGATCAGGTTGATCCGGTGGCCGTCCCAGGTGCAGCTGACCGCCGCCGCGAAGATGGTGATCCCGCGTTCGCGCTCCTGCGGGTCGAAGTCGGTGACGGTGGTGCCGTCGTGGACCTCGCCGCGCCGGTGGGTGGCGCCGGTGAGGTGGAGCACCCGTTCGGTGACGGTGGTCTTGCCGGCGTCGACGTGGGCGAGGATGCCCAGGTTGCGGACGGCGGCCGTTGTTTCGGCGGCCGTCGCTTCGGCGGGGTGCGGGTGGAGGGGGTGCAGGTCGGTACGCATGGCCTACGGCCTTTCGCGGTGATCCGGAACGAGACGGGCGCGATTCCCGGACGGGCGGCGGCCGGTGGACCGGGTGCCGCGGGACCTGCTGCACGGCGCCCGTGGCCGGGGCGGCCGAGGGGCGGGCAGGGGTCAGGGGGTCGTCACGGGTTCCGGTGCCGGCCGCGCAGCGGGCACCGGGCGCGCGAAGACACCAGGATCACCTCGTACCGCGACGAGGGGACGACGACGGCGCTGCTGGTGCGCACGGCCGGTCTCCTCTCGCTCGTCACGGAGCGCGCCGGGAGAGTGGCTGCCGGCGCGCGGATCGTGAGGAGTCTAGGGAGCCGCCGGCGGGGCCCGAAAGCGAATTTCGGGGGATCGGGCCCGCTGCGGCACGCCGCGGCGCCGGGGTCCGGCCGGCGGCCCAGGATGGGTGGGGTGGGGCGGGTGGCCCCGCCGCGACTGACGACAGTAATGTAGACAGTCGGGGCGTCGCCTGCCGCCCGCCCTGTCCCCGACGACCGAGAGGTGCTCGCCGGTGCCCGGTCCCGACGGCCCGTCGGCCCGTCCGTCCCGTACCGCCGTGCTGGCCGCGGCGGTCCCGCTGCTGCTCTTCGGCCTGCTCACCGCACTGCTTGCCCGGCACGGGTGGGGGCCCACCGCCGCCGAGCGGTCGCTGCACGCCTGGGCCGTCTCGCACCGCCCCGCCGCCGCGGTCCGGGCGGCGGACCTCCTGACCGACCTCGGCGCCGGCGCCGTGCCCTACCTCGCCGCAGGGCTGGCCGGGGTGCTCGCGGTCCGGCACCCGCTGTCCCCGCACCGCCGGGCCGCGCGACTGCTCGGCCCGATCGCGGTGCTGGCGCTCGGCCAACTGCTGCGGCACGGGCTGATGCAGGCCTTCGCCCGGCCCCGCCCACCCGCCGCCGACTGGGTGGCGGCCTCGCCCAGCGGCTACGCCTACCCGTCCGGCCACGCCTTCACGGCGGCCGTCGCGGCCGGCCTCCTGGGCTGGGCGGTCACCCGCAGCGTCCGCCGCCGCCTCGCGGCACCGCTCCTGGCGCTGCTGGCCGCAACGGCTATGGCGATCGGCCTCACCCGGATCTACCTCGGCGTCCACTGGCCGCTGGACGTACTCGCCGGCTGGCTCCTCGCAGCCGGCTGGCTCGCCCTGACCCTCCCCGTACTCACCGCCCTCCAGCCCACCGACCCCGCCCCGCCGACGCGCCGGACCTGACGGCGAAGCCGCCTCCGCGCCGGAGAGTTCGGGCGCCGCGGCCGGGCGCCGGGCATCCCGCTGCCGGCCGACCGGGCAGCGCGCTGGTCGGCTACGCTCGCCCGAACCACTCACGCGGACACCGTTCGGGACCGCCGACCCCGGGGACGCGCATGTATGCCACCGCCCAGCCCGCCCGGACCAGGACCAGGCTCTGGGTACTGGTGCCCATCGGTGGTCTGCTCCTCATCGCGGCGGCCGTCTACGAGCGGCTGCCGGCCGAGGTGGAGCCCCCGCACATCTATCTGCTCTGTCGGGAACAGGGCTCACTCACGCTCATCTTCTGCGTGATTGCCCTGATCGTCGCCGTGGCCGGCCTGGCCTGCGCGATCGCTCTGGTCCACCTGGTCGTCGACCCGCCCGCCCGGTTCACCGCGCCCCTGGTCTACGCGGCGATCGCACTGACCGCGGTCGTCGGCATGGACGGCCTGGATCATCTGGGCGCCGGCATCGCCGCCCGGACCCAGGCCCGCTACGAGCGTGCCCCCGCCAGCACCTGCCAGTACCCGATGCCCGCCTACGAGGAGACACCCGGCTGGTTCTTCTGATCCACCACCCGACCTGCCGGCGATCACCGAAGCACCACCCAGCCCGGACGTAGAGCCCCCCGCTCAGCGCACCCGTCCCCGTGCCTTGAGCGGGAGTGCGGGCAGTTCGGGTGCGGCCAGCCGGGTGCCGTCGTAGCCGTGGACCTCGCCGAACGTCGACCCTTCCATCCACGCCTCGCGGGCCTGGCGGATCTCCTCGTCGGTGCGGCCGATGAAGTTCCACCACATCACGATCCGCTCCTCGAACGGCTCGCCGCCGAGCAGCAGCAGCGAACCGTCGGCGAGCGCCCGCAGCGGCAGTTCGGTGCGCCCGCTGCCGAGGTAGAGCATCGAGCCGGGCGCCAGCCGGACCCCGTCGACCTCGGTCAGCCCGTCCATGGTGAGCACCGCGTACTCGAAGTCCCGCTCCAGCGGCAGCCGTACGTCGCTTCCCTCGGTGAGCGTCAGATCGGCGCCCATCAGCGGGGAGTAGGTGGTGCCGGGTGAGCGGGTGCCGTCGAGTTCGCCGAGGATGAGGCGGGCGTCGAGGCCGGCGGCGGTGACGTGGGGGAGGTCGGGGTGGTGTTCGAAGGTGGGGGCGGTGTGGCGGTGGGCGTCGGGGAGGGCGACCCAGAGTTGGGCGCCGTGCAGGTACCGGGCGTGCGGGCGGGGGGATTCCTCGGAGTGGGAGATGGCGCGGCCGGAGGTCATCAGGCCGAGTTCGCGGGGGCGGACGGCCTGCAGGCTGCCGAGGCTGTCGCGGTGCAGGACCTCGCCCTGGTGCAGCCAACTGACGGTCTGCAGGCCGATGTGCGGGTGCGGCGGCACCTGCATGCCGGGCTCGTCGGCGATGTCGTCCGGCCCGTAGTGGTCCACGAAGCACCAGGCGCCGACCATCCGCCGCCCCAGGTTCGGCAGCAACCGCCGCACCACCGTCGACCCGCCGAGCGCGGTCTCCCGGGGCGCCAGCAACTCCCGTACGGGCTGCGCGCCGACCAGCCCGCGCCCGCCGAGGACGGTGGGAGCGGCGGTCGCGGCGGCCTGCGGGCCGCGCGGTTCGAGGTCACTCATGGCCACCGGTCTCCTGCTTCGTCGGGTGCGGGTCGTGCGGGTCGTGCGGGTCGTGCGGGTCGTGCGGGTCGAGCGGGACGATCGGGGTGCCGCCGCCGACCGCGAGGGTGACCGGGGTCCGCTCGGCGATGTCCAGCAGCCGGGCGCGCTGCGCCTGGTCCAGCTCGCCGACCAGGTCGATCCGCCGGGTGATCCGGGCGGTGCGGTCGGGGCCCTTCTCGTACCCGAGGTGCACCCGCACGGTCTCCAGCTCCCAGCCCTTGCGGTGCGCGTACATCCGCAGGGTGATCGCGGTGCACGAGCCCACCGCGGAGAGCAGCAGGCCGATCGGGGTGGTCGCGGTGTCGGCGCCCCCGGACGACTCGGGTTCGTCGGCGGCGAGGCGGTGGTGGCCGCTGCGGATCTCCACCCGGTAGTCCTCACCGGTGGAGGTGGAGGTGGCGACGGCGGCGGCCGCGCGCACGTACTGCGGGGCGGCGCCCGTGCTGCTGTCCATGTCTGTCCCTCCCTGGTCCGTGGCTACAGGCCGAACCGCTGGCGCCGCTCGGCGGGCACCAGGTCGACGTACTCCGGGTGCTTGCCGAGCCAGCCGCGGATGAACGGGCAGTACGGGAGTACCGCCACGCCCTCCGCGCGCGCCGCGTCGAGCGCCGCCCGGGCCAGCTGCCCGCCAAGGCCCCGCCCGCCGAACCGCGGGTCGATCTCGGTGTGGATGAAGGCGAGTTCGCCCTCGGACCGGTGGTACTCGGCGAACCCGGCCAACTCGCCGCCGTCCGAGATCTCGAACCGGGACCGCTCGGGATTGTCCGTCACGCCGACCGTCATGGTGCTGCCTCCTGCCGCGCTGGCCCGACGCGGATCGCCGGCCCCGACACGCCAGTAGTTTATCCTTCAACTAGCCAATGATCAACACCACCCACCCGACGGCTCAGTAGGTCGGGAACCCGGCCGTGTCGACCTCGTACGCGCCGACCGCGACCCGCTCCCCGAACCGGAACTCCCGCCGGGTGCTGTACCTGCGCCCTTCCGGGGTGTCGTGCGGCAGGGAGAGGACGAGTCCGGTGCCGTTGCGCGGGTCGACGATCAGGTAGTGCGGGATGCCCATCGTGGGGTAGTCGCGCATCTTGCCTTCGTAGTCGTTCTCCGGATTCGACTTGGAGACGACCTCGACGACCGCGATCACCTCGCGGGGGTGGACGGCGTCGCCCGCCGTCAATGCGCTCTCGGGGAAGACCATGACGTCCGGGCGGCGCTTGATGCCCGATTCGGGATCCTCGATGTCGGCGCCGCCGTGTGCGATGAAGGGCTCGGCTGCGTCCGCGAGCTGACGGTCGAGGAGTCGGGTGAGGCGGTAGACGATGAGCTCGTGCAGGTTGACGGGGCTCATCATCATGATGATCTCGTCGCCGCTGATCTCGACGGCCCGGACGTCCTCGGGGGCGTGTGCGGTGAGTTCGTCCGCTACCGCGCGCATCCTCGCGTAGTCCATCTGCTGCCTCCTGGGGTTCGGGCTCCGTGCGGCTCAGCCTAGTGAGGTGGGCGCGGTGGGTGGCGGTGTCGGTGTGCCGTGTCCAAGTTGTTGACAGGGATTGGTCATCGGAGTTCACTTCCTGAAGACAGGTCTGGACCGGTGCCTGACCCGACGCTCGCCGACGAGACCGTCAATCATCCGCCACCACCTGCTGGTTGGCGATCCCCCACGACCGGATCGAGGCGATGCCCGATGTCCTCAGCGACCCGTCGACGACCCTTCTGGGCCACACTTCTTGTGGCCACCGCCCTGGCGACGGCCTTCGCCTCGGCCCCGGCCCCGGTGTCCGCCGCGCCGGTGTCCGCTGCCCCGGCGGCCCAGGCTCAGGCCCCAACGGCCGCGCTGGCCGCGAACTTCGAGGACAACTTCGACGGACCGGCCGGCGCCGGGGTCGACGGCGGCCGTTGGCAGGTCGAGACCGGCGACAACGTCAACAACCACGAGCGGCAGTACTACACCGCCGACAACGCCAACGCCGCGCTGGACGGCCAGGGCCACCTGGTGATCACGGCCCGCCGCGAGAACCCGGCCAACTACCAGTGCTGGTACGGCACCTGCCAGTACACCTCGGCCCGGCTGAACACCTCCGGCCGGTTCGCCCAGGCGTACGGGCACGTCGAGACCCGGATGAAGATCCCGCGCGGCCAGGGCATGTGGCCGGCCTTCTGGATGCTCGGCGACGACATCGGCCAGGTCGGCTGGCCGAACAGCGGCGAGATCGACGTGATGGAGAACGTCGGCTTCGAACCGGGCTCGGTGCACGGCACCATCCACGGTCCCGGGTACTCGGGCAGCGGCGGCATCGGCGCCGGCTACACGCTGCCCGGCGGCCAGGCCTTCGCCGACGCCTTCCACACCTTCGCGGTCGACTGGGCCCCCGACTCGATCACCTGGTCGGTGGACGGCGCCGTCTACCAGCGCCGCACCCCCGCCGACCTGGGCGGACGCAGCTGGGTCTTCAACAAGCCGTTCTTCGTGATCCTCAACCTCGCGGTCGGCGGCTACTGGCCCGGCGACCCGGACGGCTCCACCGCCTTCCCGCAGCAGCTCGTCGTCGACTACGTCCGGGTCACCACCGGCAGCAGCGGCGGCGCCACCACCGGCAGCCTCACCGGCCTGGCCGGCAAGTGCCTGGACGTGAACGCCGCCGCCACCGCCAACGGCACCAAGGTCCAGCTCTACGGCTGCAACGGGACGCCCGCGCAGCGCTGGACGGTCGGCACCGACGGCACGATCCGCGCGCTCGGCAAGTGCCTGGACGTGAACGCGGCGGGCACCGCCGACGGCACCAGGGTCCAGCTCTGGGACTGCAACGGCACCGGCGCCCAGCAGTGGTCCTACAACCCGACCACCCACGACGTGGTCAACCCGCCCGCCAACAAGTGCCTGGACATCACGGGCAACAACGCGGCGGACGGCACCCCCGCCCAGCTCTGGACCTGCACCGGCGGCGCCAACCAGAAGTGGTCCCTCAACCCCTGATACCCGGCCCCACCCCCGACACCCGAGCCACCCCGGTCGCCCCGCCCACCACCCGGGCGGGGCGACCGGACCGTCCGGCAACACAGACCGATGCCGGGATCGAGACCGGGGCCGGGACCGTGCCCCGCCCCGCCGTCACCGCGACGGCCGCGGCTCCGTGCCCCACACCGCCATCGGGTGGCGCCGGCCGCCGTACTCCAGCTCGCAGCGCAGTGCCGTCGAGCCGGGCGCCGGGCGGTCGATCCGGACCAGGCAGACCTCGCCGGGCAGGTCCGGGTGGGCGCCGGAGAGCGTCCGCGGCAGTGCCCCGGGGCCGCGCTCGCGGCGGAACGCGACCTCCCGGCCGTCCACCAGCAGCTCGGTCTCGGTGAGCAGCCCGGAGCGGATGTTCACCTGGACGGTGTGCCCGGCCCGGTCCAGGCGGAAGCTGTGACGGTGGCGCACCGCGGCCGCCCGCGCGGTCAGCTCGGCGGAGCGGGTCGGAGCACCACGAAGTCCGCGCCCGCCGGGTCGACGCAGACCGCCAGCCGGCCGACGCCGGGCACGTCCGCGGGGCCCATCTGCACGCTGCCGCCGTGCTCGGTGACCTTGGCGACCGTCGCGTCGGTGTCCGCCGTGGCGAACACCGGGTGCCAGTACGGCTTCCCGCCGGTCAGCGCGAGGTGCTCCGGAGGCAGCTGGAGCAGGCCACCGTGCATCCGGTCCTGAGGCTGCCCGGCGGGGGTCACCAGCCAGTAGGTGCCCTCGTCGCCCGGCATCGGCATCGGCTCGGACCGCCAGCCGAGGAGCTCCCCGTAGAAGGCCTTGGCCGCCGCGGCGTCGGTCGTGTACAGCTCCGTCCAGGACAGCGTGCCGGGCTCGTCCGCCGCCTCCATCCCCGGCGTGCTGCCGGCCTGCCAGACCGCGAACTGGCCGCCCTGCGGGTCGGTGAACTGCGCCAGCCGCCCCTCCTCGCCCGCGTCCGTCGGGGCGAGCCGCACCGTACCGCCCAGGCGCCGTACGGTCTCGGCGGCGGCGTCGGCGTCCGGGGTCGCGAAGTACAGCATCCAGGCGGACCGGGCGCCGTCCTCGCTCAGCGCGCCGACCGCGGCGATCGTCCGCCCGTTCAGGCGGAACGCGGTGTACCCGCCGGCCTCCGGGCCGTAGTCCTGCGGCTCCCAGCCGAACACCGCGCTGTAGAACGCCGTCGCCGCGGCGATGTCGGGCGCGCCGAGGTCGAGCCAGCACGGGGAGCCGGGAACGAATCGGGTGGTGAGCATCGGGATTCCCTTCGGGGGTCGATGGGAGCCAGCCTGTCATCCGGGTACGGGCCGCGCCCGTCGGCTCCGCCCGTCCGCGTGGCGGCGTCAGGGACGCGTTCGGAGGGCGGCCCGCGCCGTCAGGGGGCCGTCAACGCCGCCTCCGGCCGGCCGGGCCGGCGGTTGGCTGGAGCCCGATCGGGTGGACCGCGCGGAGCGAAGGACGGGCAACGGCATGGACGGGCAGCACGGCGGCGGGCGGCGGATCGTGGTCGGCGTGAGCGGAACCCTGGGCAGCCTGACCGCCCTGCACCGGGCGGTCGCGGAGGCCGCCCGCACCGAGGCCGCCGGCACCCCGGCCGAGGTCCTCGCGGTGCTGGCCTGGCTCCCGCAGGGCGGTGAGCACGGCTACCGGCTGGCGCCCTGCCCGCCGCTGCTCCAGCACTGGCGGGAGGTGGCGGTGGCCCGGCTGACGGAGGCGCTGGAGGCGGCCTTCGGCGGCCCGTCGGGCGACCACGGGCCCGGTGTCCTGCGCCCCGGCGGCGTCCGGCTCACCGCGGAGGCGGTGCGCGGTGACGCCGGCGAGGTCCTGGTCCGCACCGCCGACCGGCCTGGTGACCTGCTGGTGGTCGGCGTCGGCGGCGGGCTGCTGCGGCGCGGGCTGCGCCCCTCGGTGGCCGGGTACTGCGTCCGACGGGCCGGCTGCCCGGTGCTCGCGGTGCCGCGCCCCGCCCTCCAGTACGACCTGGCGGAGCTGCACCGCCGCAGCCGCCGCCACCTGCTCCCCGCACCGGCGGCGCACCGCTGACGGCGAGGCCGCTGACCGCGGCGCCCGGCGCGAGGGCCCGTCCTCAGAGCCAGTCGCGGCGCTTGAAGACCAGGTAGAGCGTGAGGCAGACCAGGGCCATCAGCCCGATCGCGAACGGGTAGCCGAAGACCCACTTGAGCTCCGGCATCTCGGTGAAGTTCATCCCGTACACGGTGCCGATCAGGGTGGGCGCGAAGAGGATCGCCGCCCAGGAGGAGATCTTCTTGATCTCGTTGTTCTGCGCGTGGCCGGCCTCGGCCAGCTGCTTCATCTCCTCGTTCTGCGCCTGCGAGACCAGGGTCGCGTTGACGGTGAGGATGTTCTGCAGCATCTGCCGGAAGCCGTCGACCCGCTCGGCCGCGGTGGTGGCGTGGTCCGCGACGTCGCGCAGGTAGCGCTGGAGCTCCTGGTCGGTGCCGTACTTCTCGAAGCCGCCCTCCAGGCTGGCCATGATGTCCAGCAGCGGACGGGTGGCCCGCTGGAACTCGATCACCTCGCGGGAGAGCTCGTAGATCCGTCGGGACACCCCCGGGTCGCCGCCGAAGACCTCGGTCTCGATCTCGTCGATGTCGTGCTGGAGCCCGGCGATGACCGGGGCGTAGCCGTCGACCACCGCGTCCAGCACGGCGTAGAGCACCGCCTCGGGGCCGAGCGCGAGCAGCTCCGGGTCGTCCTCCAGCCGCCGGCGGACCGCCGACAGGTCGGGGGACTGCGAGTGGCGGACGGTGAGCACGAAGTCGGGGCCGACGAACAGGTGGATCTCGCCGAAGTCCACCTCCTCGTCGTCGTCCAGGTACCGGGCGGCGCGCAGCACCACGAACAGGGTGTCGCCGTAGCGCTCCAGCTTGGGGCGCTGGTGGGCGACGATCGCGTCCTCGACGGCCAGCTCGTGCAGCCCGAAGCGTTCGGCGGCCTCGGTGAGCTGCTCCTCGGCGGGGCGGAACAGGCCGATCCAGGTCATCGTGCCGGGCTTGCCGGGCACCTGCTGGTAGATCTCGGACAGGCTGGTCGGCTGCTCGACCCGCAGTCCGTCGCGGTAGACCGCGGCGTCCACCACCGAGCGCTCCAGCGAGATCGGCTCGGTCCGGTGCTCGGGGCGCGGGTCCATCGAGTGCTCGGGGGCCGGCACCGCGACAGCGGCGGGGGCCGGGTCGGCGGGACGGGTGAACGGACGCTTGCCGGCGCGCACCGCGCGCACTCGCCAGTCGGACATGGCAGGAACCTCCACGGATCGGGGTCCGCCTCGCGCCCGCTGCGGGGGCGGCGGCTGCGGCCGGCACGGGGGCCGACCGGGCGGACGGGGGTGCTCGGCCGTGGCCCGGCACCCGCGCGGATGCCCGCGCGGACCGGAGGCGGTCAGCGTCGGGCGGTGCGGCGGGCTGCGGGGAGAGCCGGGCGGGCAGGGCTTGGGCGCTGGGGGACGGATGCCGCCGTCCCGGGGTGGGGCCGACTTCGACCCGGACTACTGCACTCCACCGCTCTCACCTCCTCGCCGCCGGGCGCCGGAGGGGCGCCGGGTCCACGGCACGCAGGAGAGACCCCCGGAAACCCCGGCGGACACGCCCGCGGGCCGGGTGGGCACCCCTGAACTCGTCAGAGCTTTGGCACGCCACGGCGTAGCACCCGGGGGTGCAGCCACTTGGGGTCACCCCTTAGGCCGGGGAGACCTGTCCTGAACCTGGGCGTCTCTCGACGTCGTGGGGTCAGTGGCCTGTGTCCGTGGCGACGCCTCACCGAACGAGGTGCCTACACAACTCCTTCCAGTCTAGCCCCGCCCCGCCGCCCCGCCCGACCATGCGCCGCCGGCCGGGAGCGTGACGATCCATCAGATCGGTTGCACGGTCCCGGGATCGCCGGACTTCGGCCGATCCCGTGCGGTTCTCTGTCCGGCATGTGCACAATGGCTCGTTTGCCGGAAAAGCCGGAGGGGCGCGCGGAGAGCCGCGCGCCCCTGGCCACCAGGCCGTCCGGGCCGGTCAGCCGGCTCCGCCGATGGTCGGGAAGAGGTCCAGGAAGGGCTGGGTGGTGACCGAGATGCCGCGCCCGAAGGGGTCGTCGAAGTCCCAGATCAGGAACAGCAGGAAGCCGATCAGTGCGCTGAACGTCCCGGCCAGGAAGAGCTCGCGCCCGGAGCGCCGGATCTGGAGCGTGAAGATCATGCCCACGGTGACCAGCGCGCCCACGATCAGGCCGAACCAGACCACGCCGGGCATGGTCGGGCCGGTGCTCTGGCCGCGGGAGTTGCGGGTCTCGTCGACGATCGCGATCCGGTCCATCATCGGCTGGTAGGTCTGCGCCTCCAGGTCGTTCTGCGGGGTCCGGGCGGCGGCGTCCGCCCGCAGCTGCTGGAGCAGCTCGGTGCCGCGCGGCGAGATCTCGCCGTTCTTCTCCATGTACGACCACTCGGTGCCGACCACGAACGAGACGTAGGCGTTCACGTCCGAACGGATCGTCTCCCGGTAGTCGGCCGGGAAGATCTGCGCCCGCTCGCTCACCTCGTGCAGCGACTGGGCCTCCCGGAGGATATCGTCCTGGGCGGCGCTGCGGGCCTCCCAGACGCCCGCGATGGCGAGACCGAGGACGATCGCGTAGACCACGCCGATCATCATCGTCATGTACTCGATGACGTCGGGGGTCTCCGTCGGATCGTCGTCGTCGGCGACCCGGCGGTGTCTCAGCAGGACGACCGCCACGACGACGGCGCAGGCCGCCAGCATGGCGATCGCGAGGGCGAGCCATTCCGACATGACAAAGCTCCTGTCCAGGTGATCGGTGGTCAGCGGTGGTGGTGCCGGTGATCAGGACCGGCTGCCCCGGCCGCCGCGGGAGGACCCGGAGCGGGGCTTGAGCGCGGCGGCGGCGAGCACCGCCGGCACCGTGACCACCAGCATCGTGGTGGTCGGCGGGGTGCCCTGGTGCCGCTTCGCCTCGGCCACCGGCGCGGGCGGCGGCAGCCGGATCGGCTTGGGGGCCGGCGCGGGCGGCGGTGCGGGTGGGGTGGTCGCCGGGGGTGGGGCGACCACCTGGGGCGTCGGCCGGCTGGGCGTCGGCGTGGGCTTCACCGGCCGGGGCACGGGCTTCGGCGGTGGTGGTGGCGGCGGTGGCGGCGGGGTGGGTGTCGCCACCGGCGTCGGGGTCGGGCCCGGCTTGGGCGTAGGCGTAGGCGTAGGCGTCGGGGTGGGCGTCGGCGTGGGCTTGGGCGTCGGGGTGGGGGTCGGCTTCGGGCAGGGCGGCGGCGGGCAGGGGTGCGGCTTGCCCGGGTGCGGCGGACGGCCGGGGTGGTGGTCGGGGTGCTTGCCGCCGAACAGGTCCATCCGCAGGTCGAGGTCGATGCTCAGGTCGACCCGGGCGCCGGAGATCCCGGCCTCGATCGACAGGCAGGCCTCCACCACGGGCCCGTGCGGCCCGGTGCCCGCTCCGCCGGAGCCGTGCCCGGTGCCCCCGTGACCGGTCGGCGGGTGCGCCGGGGTGCGCTCCTGGGCGGCGGCCGCCCCGGCCCCGGCCAGCAGGGTGCAGAGGGCGGCCACCCCGACGGCCGCCGCGGCGACCCGGGTGCGGTGCCCGGCGACGGCCCGGAGAGTCCCCACCGCCCGCCCGGCGCCAGCCGCCGGAACCGGGCCCGCGAACGCCTCGGCAGACGCCGGTAACGCCCGTGGCATAGATAGCGCCCGTCGCGCCGGGCCGCGCGGGGATAACTCGCGCGCAGGGATCGAGCGATGGCCGGTGGGGTCCACCGGCCCGGCAGCTGGTCGCACGCCGTCCCCTCTCCTGGTGCTCTGTGTGCCGGGTGGCAGAACCGACGTCAGGCGGCCCGGAAGGGCGCCGCCTGACGTCATGTCAACCTGTTCACATATCGACTAGTTACGGCCGTGCGCGATCTCGACGTTCTCCAGGACGCCGACCGCGTCCGGCACCAGGATCGCGGCGGAGTAGTAGGCGGTGACCAGGTACGAGATGATCGCCGTCTCGTCGATGCCCATGAACCGCACCGACAGGCTCGGCTGGTACTCGTCCGGGATCCCGGTCTGGTGCAGGCCGATCACGCCCTGGTTGTCCTCGCCGGTGCGCAGCACCAGGATCGAGCTGGTCCGCTCCTTGGTGATCGGGATCTTGTTGCACGGGAGGATCGGCACGCCGCGCCAGGCCGGCACCTTGGAGCCGTTGAGGTCGACGTGGTCCGGGTAGAGCCCGCGGGAGTTGAGCTCGCGGCCGATGGCGGCGATGGTGCGCGGGTGGGCGAGGAAGAACTCCGAGTCGCGGCGGCGGCTCAGCAGCTCGTCCAGGTCGTCCGGGGTGGGCGGGCCGGAGTGGGTCTGGATCCGCTGGCTGAAGTCGGCGTTGCTGAGCAGGCCGAACTCGCGGTTGTTGATCAGCTCGTGCTCCTGGCGCTCGCGCAGCGCCTCGATGGTGAGCTTCAACTGCTGCTCGGTCTGGTTCATCGGCTGGTTGTAGAGGTCGGCGACCCGGGTGTGCACCCGCAGCACCGTCTGCGCGATCGACAGCTCGTACTCGCGCGGCTTGAGCTCGTAGTCCACGAAGGCGCCGGGCAGCTGGAACTCGCCGGTGTGGCCGGCCGACATCGGGATCTCGGCCTCGCCGCGCTCGTTCTGCCGCTGGAGCGGGAGCGAGCGGAACTCGGTGATGTGGGCCTGGAGCGCGGGGGATCCCGCCAGGACGGCCTCGAACTCGCTCCGGGCGAGGGTGAGGACGGTGCCGGAGGTCAGCGTGGTGGCCGTGTAGTCCCAGCTGGCGTCGGTGTCGAGCAGGCCCTGCTCGCCGAACCGGTCGCCGTCGCCCAGCGTCTCCAGCACGGTGGTGTCGCCGTACTTGCCGGTGCCGACCTTGTTGATCTTGCCGTGCGCGATCAGGTGGATCTGGTCGGCCGCGTCGCCGCGCTCGGCCAGCACCTCACCGGGGCCGAAGTCCCGCTGCACGCAGCGGTCCGCGAGCGCGGTGAGCACCTCGACGTCCTCGAAGCCGCGCAGCAGCGCCAGCTCGCCGAGCTCGCGCGGGATCACCCGGACCTCGGGCCCGGACTTCACGAACTCGATCCGGCCGTCCCCGACCGTGTAGGTGAGCCGCCGGTTGACCCGGTAGGCGCCGCCCGCGGTCTGCACCCAGGGGAGCATCTTGAGCAGCCAGCGGGAGGTGATCTCCTGCATCTGCGGGGCGGACTTGGTGGTGGTGGCGAGATTTCGGGCGGCCGCGGTCGTGAGGCTCGACTGCGCCTGCTGTACCTGCTGTGTCTCCGGGCTTGCGTCCACGGGCATCGGCAGGGGCTCCTTCGTCTGGATCGGCACACCGCCGGCAGCTCCTGGCGGTGCATCAGATGTGCTTCGTCAAAGGCAAAATGGCGGTTCGGGGCGACCGATCCGCCTATCCGGCACACTAGATCTTCACGGGTCCACTGAGCCGTCCGGCGGAACCAGTGCCGCTCGAACGAGTGAATCTAGAAGAGGTTGGGTTAGCGTTCGAGCGTCACGTCACGTACCGCTCGCGAAGGAGCCCGCGATGGACCTGCTGGAAGCCGCCCGAGCCCTGCAGCCCGAGCTGTCGGCACTGCGCCGGGACCTGCACGCCGAGCCCGAACTGGGCCTGCGGCTGCCGCTGACCCGGGCCAAGGTGCTGGCGGCGCTGGACGGCCTGCCGCTGGAGATCGGCACCGGCGCGGCGCTCGACTCGGTGACCGCGGTGCTGCGCGGCGCCGGCGACGGGCCGACCGTACTGCTGCGCGGCGACATGGACGCCCTGCCGGTGCACGAGCGGGCCCCGGCCGGCCAGCCGGAATCGGTGCTGCCGGGCCTGATGCACGCCTGCGGCCACGACCTGCACACCGCGATCCTGGTCGGCGCCGCCCGGCTGCTGGCCGAACGCCGCGAGCAGCTGGCCGGCGACGTGGTGCTGATGTTCCAGCCCGGCGAGGAGGGCGACGGCGGCGCGGAGATCATGGTGCAGGAGGGCGTGCTGACCGCGGCGGGCGAGGATCGCCCGGTGGCCGCCGGGTACGCGCTGCACGTCTCCTCCGCGCTGCTGCCGAGCGGCGTGGTGGGCGGCCGACCCGGGCCGATCATGGCGGCCGCCGACCGGCTGCGGGTGGTGGTCCGCGGCCGCGGCGGCCACGGCTCCACCCCGCACGCGGCGCTCGACCCGATCCCGGCGGCCTGCGAGATGGTCACCGCCCTGCAGACGGCGGTGACCAGGTCGTTCTCCGCCTTCGACCCGGTGGTGGTCACGGTCGGCACCTTCCACGCCGGGGACGCCCACAACGTGATCCCGGACGAGGCGTCCTTCGTGGCCACCGTCCGGAGCTTCTCGCCGGAGGCCGGCCGCCGGGCCGCCGAGCTGCTGCCGCGGTTGGTGCGCGGGATCGCCGACGCGCACGGCCTGGCGGTCGACGTGGAGTACCGGCACGACTACCCGGTGACGGTCAACCACCCGGCCGAGGCGGCGTTCGTGGCGGAGACCGCCCGCGAGCTGCTCGGCGCCGCCCGCTACACCGAACTCCCGCAGCCGCTGGCGGGCTCCGAGGACTTCTCGTTCGTGCTGAACCGGGTGCCCGGCGCGTACTTCTTCCTCGGCGCCACCCTCCCTGGCCGGGACCCGGCCGGTGCGCCCTACAACCACTCGCCGGAGGCGGCCTTCGACGAGGCGGTGCTCGCGGACGGCGCGGCCCTGCTGGCCGCGCTGGCGCTGCGCCGCTGACGCCCGGCCCCGCGCCGGGGCGGCCGGTGGCGACCGCCCCGGGGGCGGGGACGGGCGCCCCGGGGCAGCATGGAGGGGCCACCGGCGGGTCCCCGGCCCGCCGGACGGATCGGAGAGGACCTGGTCATGAGCCGACACCGCCGGTTCCACCTCGACCGCGCCGGCCACTCGATCACGCTCAACGTCCGGGCCGGCTGGAAGACCGAGTACGAGTTGCTGGTCGACGGCAAGGAGGTCGACCTCCATCGGCACGGCCACCGGCACGGCGCCGACGACGACCTGCTGACCGGGGAACTCCCGGGCGAGCCGGCCCGCCCGTTCGCCATCAGGGTCGAGCACCCGGGCAAGGGGCGCGACGCGATCGCCTGCGTGCTGGAGCTGGACGGCGCCGAACTCCCGCTGCCCGAGGCGGTCACCCAGCACTGACCCGGGCCGCCGGACGAGCCACCGTCGGCGGCCGGCCGGTCACCCGGGGTGTCTGAGCACGGCCAGCCGGCGCCGGTACTCCTCGTCGTCGATCTCGCCGAGCGCGTACCGCTCCGCCAGCAGCTGTTCGGGCGCCGGCCGCGCGTCCGGCGGCCCGCCCGGTACGGCGGCTCCGCCGGGCCACGGCTGTCCCGCCGGGCCGACCGGGTGCCGGGCCCGGTCGCGGCCGCCGAGCTGCCGGTACAGCAGGACGGCGACCAGCACGATCACGACCACCAGGCCGAGCAGCAGCAGTGCCGCCAGGCCGTACCCCCAGCCACTTCCGCCCCCGCCCCCGTGGTGCCAACGGTCGACCATCTCACGCCTCCTCGGACGCCGGGCCCGGGAGCGAAGGACCGGGAACGGCGGGCCCTGCCTCCATGGTGCGCCTCACGCGGCCCGGGCGGGCAGCGGTCCGAGGGAGGCAGCGGTCCGGGACGGACAGCTGTCCGGGGCCGGGAGGCCGGCCGAACCGGGCCGGAACGCCGCTCGCGATGACCAGCGCCGCCGACCGCGCGAGACTGGAAGGCAGGTACGTCCGCGGGTGCGCCCCCCGGCCGCCCGCGTGCCGCACCCGCCAACTCCCGGCGGAGGAGGAGCACCATGGCGCGCAGGGCCCCGAAGTCCGGACCGCCGATCGCCCGCACCACGCTGCGCGAGCACCTGTGCCGCGCGGCCGGCCGTGACGCCAACCCGCTCTGCCGGTGCGCGGACCGGGCCCGCAGCCGGCTGGTCGCCGAGCTGGTGCTGGCCCTGGTGGCCGCCCTGGTCGTCGGCGCGGTGCTGGCCGTGCTCACCTGGAGCGGAGGTCGGCACGAGGCCGCCGCGGAGGCGGTGCACCGGCACCGCGCCACCGCGACCACGCTGGCCACGGCGGTGCCCGACGGTACGGCCGCCTCGCCGGTGGACGGCACCGAGAGCGTGCTGGTCGAGGCCACCTGGACGTACCCGTCGGCCGGGCAGGTCAGCGGCTGGGTCCCGGTGCCGTCCGGTACGGCGGCCGGCAGCCAGGTCCCGGTCTGGGTCGACGATGCCGGACAGTCGGCGCCGGGGCCCCGTTCGGGCACCGACATCGCGCTGAGCGCCGTGGTCACCGGCCTGCTCAGCTCCTCCGGGGTGGCCGTCGCGGCCGGCCTGGCCTGCGCGCTGCGGTACCGGATGGTGGACCGCCGGGCGCAGGCCGCGTGGGAACCGGCCTGGGAGCGGGTCGAGCCGCTCTGGTCGGGCCGCACCCCGGGGCGGCCCGGAGGCGGCGACGGCTGAGCCCGGCCGCCCCTCCGTCCGAGCCGGCGCCCGGGCCGCCCTGACCGGTCAGCTGCTGAACAGCACGCCCTGGCTGGCCGGCTGCAGCGAGCCCACCCGGATCCCGGCCTTGGACACGGTCAGCGCGTTGACCGGCTTGGCGTCCGTGCCCAGCACGGTGGCGATCAGCTGGGTGGTCTCGTCCGGCGGGGTCAGCTCCAGGCCGGCCAGCACCTTGCAGTCGACGTCCGACTTGCTGCACGGGGCCCAGGCGAGACCGGCGAAGGCGGTGGTGCCGGGCTTCAGGCTGATCGAGGACGGCTGCCCGGGGTTGGGCACCCGGTTGGTGGGCAGCTCGACCCGGCTGTTGTCGGCCAGCAGCCCGCCGAGGCCCGGGTAGCCGTACACCGTGCAGGTCCGGGTGCCGCGGTTGACCAGCATCAGCATCGCGTTGCCGGGCCGGTCACCCTGGAGCTGGATGTCGGCCTTGAGGTCGGCGGTGTGGCACCGGTCGCCGGCCGCGCCGCCGGCCTGCGCACCGGACGACTGCGCGGAGCCGCCACCGGCGGGGGTGGACGCGGTGCTCGCGCTCCCGCCGCCGGCTCCCGTGCCGGCGGCGCTCGCCGCGGGGGTACCGGCGCTCCCGGCGGCGGCCGACGGCGGCGCGGCCTGCGACCCGCCGCTGCTCGAACAGCCGGTGGCGGCGAGGGCGAGCAGGGCCGTGGCCGCGGCCACGACGGCCACCTGGGAAGTACGCCGGTTCATCAGTCCTCCTGGAGTGTCCGGGCCGTGCACCGGCCCCGTCCCCTCTCACGCGGGGGGACAGGTCATCAGTTCAGCGGATTTGTCCCGACCGCGTAACGGTGATCGGCAAGCTCGTGGCGCCGGAGGCCCCCGCGGCGCGGGTTGGGGCGAAACCCGGCCGGACCTGGTCACCGTTCGAGACAATTCCCTCGGCCCCGTCGCCGCCGGCCGGCGGCCGCGCCGTGGCCACGGGTGGGGGAGAGCGAGCGATGGTGACTGCACAGGGCCCGGAGATCCACCGGACGCCCGAGCTGGCGGCCGAACTGGTCGACGGGTGGCGGGAGTTGGTGGCGCATGACTCGGCGGGTTCCTGGTTCATGACGCCCGAGTGGGTGCTCTCCTGGTGGGAGACGCTCGGGGCGGACCTGCCGTCGGACGCGGCCGAGCTGGCGGTCTGGCGTACGCCGGCCGGCCGGGTGGCCGCGGTGGTGCCACTGCTGCGCACCCGCGAACGGCTGCATCCGCGCCTCCCGTTGGCCGCCCCGGTGCTCACCGCGCTGGGCTCCGGGCCGGGCGCCGCCGACCACTGCGGCTTCCCGGCATCCCCCGAACTCCGGCCGGTGGTAAGAGAGTTCCTTGCCTCCCGGGCCCGCCGCAGCACCCTGTGGCTGCCCGACCTGGATCCGGAGCAGCAGGATCTGCTGCCGCCGGGCGCCCGCCGGGTGTCCCGGGCCGCCTGCCCGCGGACCGACCTCACCGGCGGCTTCGAGGCGATCGGCTCCCGCCAGTTCCGCGCCAATCTGCGCCGCTACGGCCGCAAGCTGGACGCGGCCGGCGTGAACTTCCGCTGGGTGCCGCCGAAGGAGGCCGGCCCGGAGCTGCTGGACACCGTGCTGCGGCTGCACCAGGTGCGCCGTGCGGCGATGGGGCGGCCCACCACCTTCGACGAGCGCCGCCGCGCGCTGCACGCCCGGGTGCTGGAGCGCTCGGCCGCCGCCGACCCCGAGCGGGGGCCGGCCTTCCTGCTGGCGGAGCGCGGCGAGCAGGTGGTCGGGGTGCTCTACGGATTCCGCTGGGGCACCGGTTTCGCGTACTACCAGATCGGCTGGGAGCCCGAGCTGGCCGAGCTGCGGCTCGGTACGGCGGTGATCGCCGAGGCGGTGCGGGCCTGCGCGGACCAGGGGCTGGCGACCTTCGACTTCCTGCGCGGCACCGAGCCCTACAAGTACCGCTTCGACGCGGTGGACCGGTACGACGAATCCTGGCTGGTGCCGAGGGGCGGCGCGGGCGCGCTGCTCGGTCTCAAGCACACGCTGAAGGAGCGGAGGGCCTGACACCGCCGCCCACCGAGCACCCCGGCACCCTGCCCCGTCCAATGTGCAACTAGTTGCATAAGGCTCCCCGGCGCCCTACCGTGAGCACGCGACCACGGACCAGGAGGCGTCGGATGACCGCGTACCCCCACCTGCTCAGCCCGCTCGACCTGGGCTTCACCACGCTGCCCAACCGGGTCGTGATGGGCTCGATGCACGTCGGCCTGGAGGAGGCGGAGCACGGCTTCGAGCGGATGGCGGCGTTCTACGCCGAGCGCGCCCGCGGCGGGGTCGGCCTGATCGTCACCGGTGGCATCGCCCCGAACGAGGCGGGCCGCCCGTGGTCCGGCGGCGCCAAGCTGACCACCGAGGCCGAGGCCGACGAGCACCGGGTGGTCACCTCGGCCGTGCACCGCGAGGGCGGCCGGATCGCCCTCCAGCTGCTGCACTTCGGCCGCTACGCCTACCACCCCGACCTGGTCGCCCCGAGCGCCCTGCAGGCGCCGATCAGCCCGTTCCCGCCGCGCGAACTCACCGGCGAGGAGGTCGAGCGGACCATCGAGGACTTCGCCGACGCGGCCGCGCTGGCCCGGCGGGCCGGGTACGACGGCGTCGAGATCATGGGCTCCGAGGGCTACCTGATCAACGAGTTCACCGCCGCCTGCACCAACCGGCGCGAGGACCGCTGGGGCGGCCCGTTCGAGCACCGGATGCGCTTCCCGGTGGAGATCGTCCGCCGGGTCCGCGAGCGGGTCGGGCCCGACTTCATCCTGATCTACCGGCTCTCCATGCTCGACCTGGTGCCCGGCGGCTCCACCCTCGACGAGGTGGTGGCGCTGGCCCGGGCCGTCGAGGCGGCCGGTGCGACGATCATCAACACCGGCATCGGCTGGCACGAGGCGCGGATCCCGACCATCGCCACCTCCGTCCCGCGCGGTGCCTGGAGCTGGGTGACCGGACGGGTGATGGGCTCGGTCTCGATCCCGCTGGTCACCAGCAACCGGATCAACACCCCCGAACTGGCCGAGCAGTTGCTCGCCGAGGGCCGCGCCGACCTGGTCTCGCTCGCCCGCCCGCTGCTGGCCGACCCCGAGTTCGTCGCCAAGGCGCGGGACGCCCGGGCCGACACCATCAACACCTGCATCGGCTGCAACCAGGCCTGCCTGGACCACACCTTCAGCGGCCGGATCACCTCCTGCCTGGTCAACCCCCGGGCCTGCCACGAGACCGAGCTGGTGCTCGGCCCGACCCGCCGCCGCAGGCGGATCGGCGTGGTCGGCGCCGGCCCCGCCGGTCTCGCGCTCGCCGTCACGGCGGCCGGACGCGGGCACGCCGTCACCCTGTACGACAGCGCCGCCACCATCGGCGGCCAGCTCGACCTGGCCCGGCGGGTGCCCGGCAAGGAGGAGTTCGACGAGACCCTGCGCTACTTCCGCCGGCAGCTGGAGATCCACGGCGTCGAGCTGCGGCTCGCCACCACGGCCACCGCCGCGGAGCTGGACGCCGAGGACTACGACGAGCTGGTGCTCGCCACCGGCGTCACCCCGCGCACCCCGGACATCCCCGGCGTGGACCACCCCAGCGTGCACAGCTACCTGGACGTGCTGGCCGGCCGGGCCGAGATCGGCACCCGGGTCGCGGTGATCGGCGCCGGCGGGATCGGCTTCGACGTCGCCGAGTACCTGACCGACCCGGGCAAGGGCGCGAGCCTCGACCCGGCGGCCTTCTTCGAGCAGTGGGGCGTGGACACCGAGTACCGCTCGGCGGGCGCGCTGCGCACCCCCGTCCGGCAGCCGGCCGCCCGCACCGTCCACCTGCTGCAGCGCTCCACCACCAAGGTCGGTGCGGGGCTCGGCAAGACCACCGGCTGGATCCACCGCACCGAACTGCGCCACCGCGGCGTGCAGATGGTGGCCGGGGTCGGCTACCTGCGGATCGACGACCAGGGCCTGCACCTCACCGTCGACGGCGAACCCCGGCTGCTGGAGGTCGACTCGGTGGTGCTCTGCGCCGGCCAGGAGCCGCGCCGCGACCTGTACGAGGAGCTGCGCGCGCTCGGCCGCGAGCCGCACCTGATCGGTGGCGCCGACCTGGCCGCCGAGCTCGACGCCAAGCGGGCCATCGACCAGGGCACCCGGCTCGCGGCGACGTTCTGAGCCCGCGGCGGGTCCGTAGGATGCGCTCCTGTCGAGTCAGACCCAGGAGAGGGCCCGCCACCCCATGTCGCTGCCGCACGCCATCCTCACCGCCCTGTTGGAGAAGCCCTCCTCGGGGCTGGAGCTGACGCGCCGTTTCGACCGGTCGATCGGCTACTTCTGGTCCGCCACCCACCAGCAGATCTACCGCGAGCTGGGCCGGCTGGAGGAGTCCGGGCTGATCCGCGAGCTGCCGCACGAGACGGTCGCGCGCGGCGGCCGCAAGGAGTACGAGGTGCTGCCGGCCGGCCGGGCCGAGCTGGTGGGCTGGGTGGCCGAGCCGCAGGACCCCAAGCCGGTCCGCGACGCCCTGCTGCTGCGGCTGCGGGCCGCCGCGACGGTCGGCGCGGACGGGCTGGGCGCCGAGCTGGCCCGCCACCTCGACCTGCACCGGGCCCAGCTGGTGGAGTACCAGGAGATCGAGCAGCGGGACTTCCCGCCCGCGACGGCCGACCGGGAGAACCGCCTCCAGCACCTGGTGCTGCAGGCGGGCATCAAGCTGGAGGCCTTCTGGGTCGAGTGGCTCACCGAGGCCGCCACCGTCCTCGCCCCGCCGGACCACCCCGACGCCGACCGGCCACGCACCCGCTGATCCGCCGCACCCGGCCGGACAACCCCTAGCCTGGGACCATGACGACGGAACCCCAGGTCACCGACAACCCGGCGGCCTCCCGCTTCGAGATCCGGCTGGCGGCGGGCGACGCCGAGCCGGTCGGCTTCGTGGAGTACCACCTGTCCGACGGCGAGATCGCCTTCCTGCACACCGAGACCGCACCGGGCCACGAGGGGCTCGGCCTGGCCGGCACCCTGGTGCGGGCCGCACTGGACTCCGCCCGGCACCGGCAGCTCGCGGTGCTGCCGTACTGCCCGTTCGTGCGGGTGTGGATCGGCCGCAACCGCGAGTACACCGACCTGGTCCCGGTCGACCGCCGGGCCCGCTTCGACCTCTGAAGTCCGCCTCGCGGCAAGCCGGTTGACCGACCGTCCGGGACGGCAGGCGGACAGATCCGCGGGCGCGGCCGCAGCCCGACCGGTACGGTCCGGGCCATGACATTCTCGATCGTGGCCCGTTCCGGTACGGCCTTCGGCGTGGCGGTGGCGAGCAGGTTCCTGGCGGCCGGAGCGGTGGTCCCCGCCGCCGACGCGGCCGCCGGCGCCCTCGCCACCCAGGCCTGGGCCAACCTCGCGTACCGCCCGCAGGGCCTGACCATGCTCCGCACCGGCGTGGCCCCCGCCGACGTGGTGGCGGCCCTGACCACCGCCGACGGCCTGCGCGCCGAACGTCAGCTGGGCGTGGTCGGCCCGGCCGGCGACGGCGCGAGCTACACCGGCGAGGAGTGCGTGCCCTGGGC
This sequence comes from Kitasatospora sp. NPDC094015, assembly GCF_040304075.1. NCBI lineage: Bacteria > Bacillati > Actinomycetota > Actinomycetes > Kitasatosporales > Streptomycetaceae > Kitasatospora > Kitasatospora sp. NPDC094015. Next base: position 354,834 of record NZ_JBEOUL010000001.1, on the reverse strand, counting down.
CGGCGGCGTGGTGGGTGACGGGTACGCCATCCAGGGGAACATCCTCACCGGCCCCGAGGTGGTCGCCGCGATGGAGGGTGCCTGGCTGGCCGGGGCCGAGCAGCCGTTGACCGCCCGCCTGCTCGCGGTGCTGGCCGCGGGCGACGCGGCGGGCGGCGACCGCCGGGGCCGGCAGAGCGCGGCCCTGTACGTGGTGGACCCGGGGAAGGGCTTCGCCGGATCCGGCGACGTCGCGTACGACCTGCGGGTGGACGACCACCCGGATCCGGTGGCGGAACTGCGCCGCCTGCTCGGCGTGCACGAGCTGCTGTTCGGTGCCGGTGACCCGGCGTCCCTGCTGGAGCTGACCGCCGAGCTGTCCGCCGAGGTGGAGTCCCGGCTCGCCCGGCTCGGGCACACCTCGCTGGAGCACTGGGCCGGGCTGGAGAACATCGAGGGCCGCCTGGTCCGGGATGCGGTGGACCCGGTGCTGCTGGACCACCTGCGAGCGGTCTCCGAGCGGGTGGGCGGCTGAGCCGGCGCGGCTGCCTCGGTGCCTCGGTGCGCGGGGGTCGGCCGGTGTCCCGGCGGGCGCCGGTTGGGAAGACGATCGTCGGTCAGGAAGGAATCCGACGCCCTACCGGGACGCGGAGTCCGGTGGCCGGCGGGCCGACCCCCTCGCCATCAACATGCTGGAGCATTCACTACGCTATTGCAAGTAAGAGGCAATAGTGTGGCTTCGGCATGATCGACACCGTTGAAAGGGGCCGTGTCCCGATGGGCACCTACTCGCTTCCCGACCTTCCCTACGACTACTCCGCGCTCGAGGCCGCGATGTCGGCGGAGATCCTGGAGCTGCACCACTCCAAGCACCACGCCGCCTACGTCAAGGGCGCCAACGACACCATCGAGCAGCTGGCCGAGGCCCGCGACAAGGAGCAGTTCGGCGGTCTGGTGGGGCTGCAGAAGACGCTGGCCTTCCACCTGTCGGGCCACGTGCTGCACTCGCTGTTCTGGGAGAACCTCTCCCCGGACGGCGGCGACCGCCCCGACGGGGCCCTCGGCGACGCGATCGAGGAGCACTTCGGCGGCTTCGAGACGTTCCGCAAGCAGCTGACCACCGCGACCGTCGGCGTCCAGGGCTCCGGCTGGGGCATCCTCTCCTGGGAGCCGCTCGGGCAGCGCCTGATCGTCGAGCAGGTCTACGACCACCACGGCAACGTGGGCCAGGGCACCACCCCGCTGCTCGCCTTCGACGCCTGGGAGCACGCCTACTACCTGCAGTACCGCAACGTCCGCCCCGACTACGTCACCAAGCTCTGGGACGTCGTCAACTGGAACGACGTCGCCGCCCGCTTCGCCGCGGCCACGAGCGCCTGACGCGCTCCGCCCCGGTCCGGCCGGCAGGGCGCCGCAGCGCCCCGCCGGCCGGTCACAGCTGCTCGGCCGGCAGGGCCAGGTACTCCTCGCGCAGCCGGGCGAGCACCGGGTGCCCGGGGTCGAACTCCACGCCGTCGACCGCCGCGATCGGGCGGATGCCGAAGCCGGCGTTGGTGGCGCAGGCGGCCTCGAACCGGCCGAGACCGTCGAGGGTCACCCGCTCGGAGCGCTGCGGGCCGCCGTGCGCACGGGCGATCAGCGCCGCGGTGATCCCGGGTAGTTGCTCGGCCTCGGGGGCGACGAGCCGCTCGCCGTCGTGGAAGAGGATGTTCCAGGTGGCGCCCTCGCGGACCACCCCGCCGGGGCCGGTGAGCAGCGCGTCGTCGAAGCCGGCCAGCTGGGCCAGCCGCCGCTCGTGCAGCAGTCCGAACAGGCCGGTGTGCTTGACCTGCGCGAGCTCGCGCCGGTAGGTGGTGCTGCGCACCCGCAGCGGCGGCAGGGCGGCCGGGGCGGCGGGCCGGAGCGTCACCAGCACCCGGGGGTCGGCCGGTGCCCCGGGGCGCTCCAGCGTCAGGTCGGGGTCGAAGACGGTGACCCGCGCGGTCACCGGGCCGGGCGCATCCGCGACCGCCGCGCGCAGCCGGGCCCGGACCAGCTCCGGATCGAGCTCGGCGCCGAACACCAGGCGGCAGTCCCGCACCAGCCGGGCCAGGTGCAGGTCCAGCCCGCGGACCTGCCCGTCTGCCACCCGGAGCGTGGTGAAGTGGCCGTAGTTGGTCATGGCCAGCGCCGCGACCTGGCGGACCTCGGCGGGCTCCCCGTTCAGCTCGATCATGGCGGCCAGTGTGGCAGAGCACCCGCCCGAACAGACCGGCCGACGGCGGGTCAGCTGCCGACGATGGAGAAGCTCAGCCAGTGCTCGGAGGCGTCCTCGACCGCGGTGTTGGTGGCCAGGTAGAAGGTCGCGGCACCCTCCGGGTCGGTGCAGTCCGGGCCGTGGTGCAGGACCACGTCGGACAGCAGGTTGTTGCGGACCGCGGTCACGCCCTGGCCGAAGCCGTGGCAGTCGCCGGACAGCGGGCTGGTGAGCTTCTGCACGGTGGTGCCGTCGGACGCGATGATGGTGCCGATCGGCGGGTCCGAGCAGCCGGCCAGGGTGAGCGAGAGGGCGGCTGCGCCGACGAGGGCGGTGAGCGACCTGGGGACGGCCATGGCGAAGTCTCCAATACCAGGTGTGGACGGCGTGGGCAACGGCTCGAAAGATACCCTGCCGACCCGAGGATGCCCGGCTGGGACGACGCCCGATGGCGTGTCCCCGACCAGCAGTGACGAGCCGTCAGGAGCTACTGTGCGGGCGCCATCGCGGCGCGCACCCGGGCGGCCGTCTCCGCCGCCTCGGCCTCGTCCCGGTAATGGGTGCGCGGCCAGAAGAAGCCGCGCAGCCCGTCCTTCCGGTTGCGCGGCACCACGTGGACGTGCAGGTGCGGCACCGACTGGCTGACCCGGTTGTTGGCCGCCACGAAACTGCCGGCCGCCGCCGTCCCGGACTCCACCGCCGCGGTCACCCGCCGGACCCGCGCGAAGAACGGGCCGACCGATGCCGCGGGAAGGTCGGTCAGCGTCTCCAGGTGCTCCCGGGGGACCACCAGGACGTGCCCGGGGAAGAGCGGCCGGTGGTCGAGGAAGGCCACCGCCACCTCGTCCTCCAGCACCCGGTGGGCCGGTACCGTCCCGGCGATCACGGCGCAGAAGATGCACTCCACGGCGCGATTATCGCCCCGCCCGTCCGGTCGGCGGCGCCAGGCGGGGCCGGTGGCCGGTGCCGATCGGCCGATCGGTGGCACCGGCGGTGGCGAGCCGACGGGGTGTCACCGCCGCGGACCTCAGCGCAGGCGGTGCACCGGCGCCGGTGTGAGGATGCGAAGGTGACCACCACCAGCGAGAGCGACCCGGCCGCCCCGCAGGCGGCGCCGCCCGTGCTCGACCGGCGCCGGCGCAACATCGTGTTCGGCACCATCATGCTCGGCATGCTGCTGGCGGCGCTGGACCAGACCATCGTCGGCACCGCGCTGCCGACCATCGTCGCCGACCTCGGTGGGGCCGCCCACATGTCCTGGGTGGTGACCTCCTACCTGCTGGCGGAGACCGTCACCACCGCGCTGGTCGGCAAGTTCGGCGACCTGTTCGGGCGCAAGCTGGTCTTCCAGGTCTCGGCGATCGTCTTCATCACCGGCTCCTTCTTCTGCGGCCTCGCCACCAACATGTCGCTGCTGATCGGCTGGCGGGCCCTCCAGGGCGTCGGCGCCGGCGGCCTGATGGTCACCGCGATGGCGCTGATCGCCGACGTCATCCCGCTGCGCGAGCGCGGCAAGTACCAGGGCGCGATCGGCGCGGTGTTCGGCGTGGCCACGGTGATCGGCCCGCTGCTGGGCGGCCTGTTCACCGACCACCTGACCTGGCGCTGGGCGTTCTACGTCAACGTCCCGATCGCCGTCCTGGTGGTGATCGCGGCGGCCCGGAACATCCCCTCGGTCCGCTCGGCCTCCCGCCCGGTGATCGACTACCTGGGGATCGCCCTGGTCGCCGTCGGGGCGAGCGCGCTGATCCTCGCCACCAGCTGGGGCGGCAACGAGTACCCCTGGGGCTCGGCGACCATCGTCGGCCTGTTCGTGCTCGGCGTGTTGGCGCTGGCGGCGTTCTGCGTGGTGGAGACCCGGGCCGCCGAGCCGATGCTGCCGATGCGGCTGTTCCGCAACCCGGTCTTCACGGTCTGCTCGGTGCTCAGCTTCATCGTCGGCTTCGCGATGCTCGGTGCCCTGACCTTCCTGCCGACCTTCCTCCAGTACGTGGACGGGGACTCCGCCACCGTCTCCGGGGTGCGGACCCTGCCGATGGTGCTCGGCCTGCTGATCGCCTCGGTGTTCAGCGGCAACGTGGTCTCCCGGACCGGCCACTACCGGATCTTCCCGATCGTCGGCTCGCTGGTGATGGCGCTCGGCCTCTACCTGCTGTCGCGGATGGACGCGGACACCGGCGCCTGGCTCGCCTCGCTCTACATGTTCGTGCTCGGCACCGGCATCGGCCTGTGCATGCAGGTGCTGACCATCGCGGTGCAGAACACCGTCGACTACACCGACCTCGGCACGGCCACCTCCGGGGTCACCTTCTTCCGCACCCTCGGCAGCTCCTTCGGCACCGCCGTGTTCGGCACCATCTACGCCAACGCGCTGCGCACCAACCTGGCCGAGGGGGTCGCCGGCGCGGCCCGGCTCGGTGGCGACCCGGCGGTGGTGGCCGCCGCGGCCGGCAGTCCGGAGGGCCTGCACGGGCTGCCGCCGGAGCAGGCGGCCCCGATCGTCGACGCGTACGCCGACACCCTGCACACCGTCTTCCTCTGGACGGTGCCGGTGGCGCTGCTGGGCTTCGTGGTGGCGCTCTTCCTCAAGCAGGTCAAGCTCCGCGACTCGGCCCGGGCCACCTCCACCGACATGGGCGAGGGCTTCGCCTCGCCGACCGGCGGCGACTCGGCCCGCCTGCTGGAGCTCTCGGTCGGCTCCATCCTGCGCCGCACCGACCTGGACACCGCCCGCGAGCTGTTGCGCACCTCCGGCTCCCACCTCGACATCGCGGGCGCCTGGGCGGTCATGCAGGTCGAGCTGTTCACCCGGTCGGTGGGGCACGCCAACCTCAACCTGGTCGCGGCCCGTCGCCGGCTGCCGCCCGAGGTGCTGGAGCCGGTCTTCGAGCGGATGGTGACGGAGGGCTACCTCAGCCACGAGGGCACCTTCTACGCCCACACCGATGCCGGCCGCCGCCAGGCCGACGCGCTCAACGAGGCCTGGGCGGCCTGGCTCAACGCGGAGCTGGAGAAGGACCGCGGCCGCCCGCGCAGCTCCGAACTGCGCGCCGCGGTGGACGCCATCGCCAAGCGGATCATCCTGGAGGACCTGGCCGACGGCCTGCCCGAGAGCCACCGCCCGATGCCGGTCACGGCGGGCGCCGACCCCGGCCGCTCCTGACCGGCCGGGCCCCGGGCCCCGGGCGCCGGTCAGCGCCGCAGGAAGGTCACCTCCGGGTAGCCGGGGGAGGGGCGGTCCAGCAGGGCGGACGGCCCGCCGCGCAGGTGCCGGTCGAAGAAGGCCACCACGTACGCCCGGGTGATCGCCTCGGCGCGGGTGCTGTCGATGCTGCCGAAGGACTCCGCGACCACCTCCGGCGGGTAGAGCCCGCGGGCGCCGAAGGCGTCGACCAGATAGGGGAAGTCGCTGAACGAGAGGTGGCCGGCGGTCGGCAGGTCCAGCCAGCGCCGCCAGCCGGTCAGCCGGGGCCAGTACTCCGGCCAGCTGGAGCCGGCCTCCGCGCCGCCCGCGCGCTGCTCGCCGAGCAGCAGCACCGGGCGGTGCACGCTCCCCCGGGCGGGCGGGGTGAAGAAGTCCCCGTCCAGGTTGACCGCCGCGTCCACCCGGCCGTCCTCGGCCAGCGTCTCGACCGCGGCGGCGCCGCCGATCGAGTGGCCGGCCACCCCGATCCGGCCGCGGTCGACCCGGAGGCCGAACTCCCGGCCGAAGCCGGGGGCGGTCAGCTGGTCCAGCAGGAAGCGGATGTCCTTCGCCCGGCTGAGCGTCACCGCCGCGCCGTCCGGGTCCGCGCAGATCGCGCAGAGCTCGATCCGGCCGTCGGCGAACTGCACCGGGGCCTCGTGCCGGTGGTCCACGGCCGCCACCAGGTAGCCGCGGGCGGCCAGCTCCTCGCCCAGGGTGGTCAGGTAGGCCCGGCCGAGCCCGAGGCCGGGGGAGAGCACCACCAGCGGCCGGGCCGGGCCGGGCGCCGCCGGTGCGCCGGCCAGTGCGTGGGTGCGGACGGTCGCCAGGGCCGGGCTGCCGATCATGGCGGTGGACAGCTCCGCCGAGACGTACGGCGCGGCCCGGCCGCGCGGCAGCGGCGCCGGGTACCAGAGCGTCACCATCAGCTCCTGCGGGCCGGCTCCGGGCACCCACGGGTCGGGACGGGAGCGGTCGACCAGGTCCAGGGTCCGGGTGCCGACCGGGGTCCGGACGGTCGGCGCGAGCAGCTCCGGGCCGGCCGGGGCGGGCGCCGGCGAGGGTTCGGCGGCCACCGCCGGGCCGGCCAGCAGCACCGACAGCAGCACGGACAGCAGGACGGACAGGGCGGCGGAGCGCCGCAGCAGCTTCCTCGGCATGCCGACCACGGTAGGGAGGAGGAGGCCGGCCGGGCGTCCGCCGCACGGACGAGCCCGCTCCGTCGAAAGGAGGGCAACCCTCCTCATCCCGGGAAGAGTTGACCTTTCATCAGATCATCGGATGCGCAGGGCGGCCGCGGCCGCCCCGACCAGGCCGGCGTCGGTGCCCAGCCGCGCGCGGTGCACCTGGATGCCGCGGACGAACGGCAGCGCGGCGAAGGTGTCCAGGTGCCGGGCGAGCGGTTCGAACAGCACCGGGCCGCACTGCGCGACCCCGCCGCCGATCACCACCGCCTCGATCTCCACCAGCGTGGCGGTGGCCGCGATGCCCGCCGCGAGTGCCCGCGCGGCCCGGTCGAAGGCGGCCAGCGCCACCGGGTCGCCCGCCCGTGCCGACTCGGCGACGGCGGCGGCCGAGGCGTCCGCCCCGGGCGCCCGCCAGCCGTGCGCCAGCGCGTACCGGGCGATCGCCGTGCCGCTGGCCAGGCCCTCGACGCAGCCCACGCTGCCGCACGGGCAGGGATCGCCGTGCAGGTCCACGCTGATGTGGCCGATGTGGCCCGCGTTGCCGGTCAGGCCCGCGTGCACCCGCCCGTCCAGGACCAGCCCGCCGCCGACCCCGGTCGACACCACCATGCACAGCGCGCTGCGGTGGCCGGCCGCGGCGCCGAGCCAGTGCTCGGCCTCGGCGATCGCCGTCCCGTCGCCGATCAGGGTGACCGGCACCCGGACGGCCGGGTGCGCGCCGACCTGCTCGACCAGCGGGAAGCCGCGCCAGGCCGGGATGTTCACCGGGCTGACGGTGCCCGCGGAGGCGTCCACCGGGCCGGCGCTGCCGATCCCGACCGCCGTCACCTCGGGCCAGCGCGGGTCGGTGGCGAGTTCGTCGATCAGGTCCAGCACCGTCTTCAGCACCACCTCGGCGCCGGCCCGCGCCGGGGTGGGCCGCCGGGCCCCGGCGGTCAGGTTGCCGTCGGCGTCCACCAGGGCGGCGGCCACCTTCGTCCCGCCGATGTCCACGGCCGCCACCAGGCGCTCCGCCTCGCCACCCGCCACTGTCGCCACCTTCCGCGCTCGGCCCCGCCGAGCCCGGGCCACCGGCCCGCCAGGCTACCGCGCGGCGGCCGTCGGGGCGCCGTCCGCCCCCGCGGCCTCAGTCGTCGATCGCCTGGTAGGCGAGGGTGCGGAAGTCCCGGGCGATCGGCGGCGGCTCGGGGCTGGTCCAGGATGCCTGGGTGAGCAGCAGCAGGGTCAGCTCCTCGCGCGGGTCGGCGGTCCAGCAGGTGCCGAGGCCGCCGTCCCAGCCGTACGAGCCGACCGATCCGTCCAGTCCGGTGCGGGTGGTGGTGACCCCGACGCCGAAGCCCCAGCCGAAGGTGTCGAACTGGTCCGGCACCAGGCCGGAGGCGGCCTTCTGGGCGGGGGTGAGGTGGTCGGTGGTCATCAGCTCGACGGCGGGGCGGCTGAGCACCCGGCGGCCGGCGTGCCGGCCCAGGCCCAGCAGCATCCGGCTGAACGCCAGGTAGTCGTCGGCGCAGGAGACCAGCCCCGCACCGCCGGAGGGGAAGGCCGGCGGGCGGCTCCAGCTGCCGCCGGCCGCCGGGTCGTACGGTTCGAGCGCGCCGCTCACCGGGTCGGTCAGGTAGCTGGTGGCCAACCGGCCGATCCGGTCGGCGGGGACGCTGAAGGCGGTGTCGCGCATGCCCAGCGGGTCGAGGATCCGCTCCCGCAGGACCTCCTCCAGCGGCCGGCCGGCGGCCCGCGCGAGCAGGATTCCGGTCAGGTCGGCACCGGTGTGGTACATCCAGCGCTCGCCCGGCTGGTGCAGCAGCGGGAGGGTGGCGAACCGGCGCAGCCACTCGTCCGGCTCCGGGTCCTTGGACGGGTCGGGCGGGCCGACGTACAGCCCGCTGTCGAGGACGGCGCGCTGCACCGGGTAGCTGCCGGGCGGGGCCATCAGGGCGCCGAAGCCGAGCCGGAAGGTGAGCAGGTCGCGCAGGGTGATGGGCCGTCGGGCGGGTTCGGTGTCCTCGACCGGGCCGTCGAGTGCCCGCAGCACCCGGCGGTCGGCCAGCTCGGGCAGCAGCCCGTCCACCGGGTCGTCCAGCCTCAGCAGGCCCTCCTCGACCAGGGCCATCGCGGCGGCCGCGACCACCGGCTTGGTCATCGAGGAGATCCGGAAGAGGGTGTCCCGCCGCATCGGCTCGTCGCCGCCGGCCTCCAGGGTGCCGTGCACCTCGATGTGCACGTGGCCGCGCCGCTGCACCACGGCGACCAGCCCGGGGACCTCGCCCCGCTCGACGTAGCCGGCCAGCGCCGTGCGCAGGCGGGCGAGCCGCGCCTCGGACAGTCCGCCGTCACTCATCTGCGCACGCTCCTTCGCCGGTGGCCGCCAGGGAACGTCTGTCCGCCGAGGGCGCCGGCCATGCCGCCGGGCCGGTGCTGTCACCCGGCCGGCCCGGCGGGCTCAGTCCTCCGCGCGCAGGACGACCAGCGGCCGGGCCGGGTCGGTCTCGTACACCTGGACGGTGACCTGCCGGCCGCCGCTCGTGCGGACGGTCTCGGTGAACGGGCCGCCGGCCGGTGCTCCGCAGCCGCTCAGCGGTGCGGACCCGGGCGCCGGGGCGGGCGCCGGCAGCCCGCCCGTGGTCAGGAACTCCCGCAGGCCGTCGGGGGTGGTGGTGAAGGTCGCCATCAGGTGGAAGCGGTCGAAGAACGGCCCGGTCACCGAGTCGTGCCGCAGGTCGACGCTGTCCGTCGGCAGGGTCAGGTCGAAGTACCCGCTCTCCTGGTCGAACTCGCGGAACGAGGACGAGCACGCCGCCCGGTCCTTGTGCTCGCCGGGGGCCGGTGCGAGCACGCCGGAGCAGAGCACGAACACGACCGCCGCTCCCGCCACGATCGCCGTCAGGCAGCCGAGCACGACCGCCTTCCCCGTCCGATGACCCCCCGCACGTTCCAGCACGGCGGCCACTCTGCCCGAACGGGCGTACGGCGGCAAACCCGGACGGGTGGTCAGCGCGGTGCGGCCACCAGGGCGAGCGGGTCGGTCGGGTCGCCGAACACCGTGCGCAGCGCCCGGGCCGCCGCGTGCAGGCCGGCCATGCCGTGCACGCCCGGCCCGGGCGGGGTGGCGGCGGAGCACAGGAACAGGCCGGGCACCCCGGTGGCGTACGGGTCGAGCGCGGGCACCGGGCGCAGCACGGTCTGGCGCAGGGTCATCGCGCCGGCGCCGATGTCGCCGCCGACGTAGTTGGCGTTGTAGGCGGCCAGGTCGGCGGCGGTGGTGGCGCGCCGGGCCAGCACCAGGTCCCGGAAGCCGGGGGCGAAGCGCTCGATCTGGGCGGTGACCGCCTCGCCGGCGTCGACGGTGGAGCCGTGCGGCACGTGGGCGTAGCTGTACAGGGTGTGCTGTCCGGCGGGTGCCCGGGTGTCGTCCACCACGCCGGGCTGGACGGCGAGCACGAACGGGCGCTCGGCGTGCCGGCCGGCGGCGATCTCCCGTTCGGCGGCGACGGTCTGCTCCCGGGTGCCGGACAGGTGCAGGGTGCCGGCCAGGGCGCAGTCGGGGTCGCGCCAGGGCACCGGTCCGGCGAGCGCGAAGTCGACCTTGCAGGCGCCGGATCCGTAGCGGTAGCCGCGCAGCCGTCGGGCGTGGCGGTCGGGCAGGCGGCGGCCGGCGATCCGCAGCAGGCCGGTGGGGGAGGTGTCCAGCAGGACGGCCCGGGCCAGCGGGAGGTCCTCCAGCGAGCCGATCGGGTGGCCGGTGACGATCCGGGCGCCGCGGCGGGTCAGCTCCTCGGCCATCGCGTCGACCACGGACTGGCTGCCGCCGCGCGGGACCGGCCAGCCGACGGCGTGCGCCAGGGTGCCCAGCAGCAGGCCGGCGCCGGCCGGGGCGAGTTCGCGCGGCGGGCGGACGGCGTGGGCGGCGACCCCGGCGAACAGCGCCCTGGCCCGTTCCCCGCGCAGCCGGGCGCCGCGGGCGGGGGAGCCGAACTCGGCGGTGCGCAGCAGCAGCCGCAGCGCGGTGAGCGGATCGGCGGGCACCCGGCGCTGGTCGGAGAGCACGGCGGCGACCAGGCCCTGCCAGCGCTCCACCAGCGGGCCGAAGACCGCGCGCCAGGCGGCGCCGTCCCGGCCCAGACCGTCCGCGGTGCGGTCCAGGTCGCGCCAGGCCAGGCCGGCCGGCGCGCCGTCCAGCGGCTGGGCGTACGCGATCTCGGGCTGGAGCAGTTCGACCCGCCGGGCCAGTCCGAAGGCCCGGAAGAACGGTGAGGCGAGCGCCATCGGATGGGCGACCGAGCAGACGTCGTGCCGGAAGCCGGGCAGGGTGGTGGCGGCCGTGCGGGCGCCGCCGCCGACGGTGTCGGCAGCCTCGTGCACCTCGACCCGCAGGCCGGCCCCGGCCAGCACCAGGGCGGCGGCCAGCCCGTTCGGGCCGGCACCCACCACCACGGCGTCGGTCTCGCCGTTCGACCGGTTGCCGATCATGCCCGTTCCCCCTTCGGTGGACCTGCGCCCACTCTCTCAGGCGGTGCGCAGCGAGGTGGTGGCGCGCACCGCCCGGGCCGTGGTGGTGGCCCGGAAGCGGTGGTAGGCGTCGAGGTCGAACCGGCCGGCCCGGGGGGCGAGCACGGTGGCGGCGGAGAGCGCGACCGCGTCGGGCAGGACGGCGGGCCAGCCGGCGCCGCCGGCCAGGCCGGCGGCGATCGCGGCCACCGCCGAGTCGCCGGCGCCGGTGGGGTTGCCGGTCACGGTGGCGGGCGGGGCGCAGCTCCAGGCGCCGTCCCGGTCGAGCGCGAACAGGCCGTCGGGGCCGAGCGAGGCGACCACCGCGCCGGCGCCCCGGGCCCGCAGGTCGGCCGCCGCGGAGGCGACGTCGGACAGGCCGGTGGCGGCCAGCAGTTCGGCGGCGTTCGGCTTGACCACGCTCGGGCCGGCGGCCAGCGCGGCCGTCAGGGCGGGTCCGTCGGCGTCCAGCACGGTCGGTACGCCGTGCCGGGCGGCGCGTTCGACCAGCCCGGCGTAGGCGTCGTGGGGCAGCCCGGGCGGCAGGCTGCCGGAGAGCACCAGCACGGTGGCGTCCGGCAGCAGCCGGTCCACCTCGGCCAGCAGGGCGGCCCACTGCGCGGCGGCCAGTTCTGGCCCGGGTTCGTTGAACACGGTGGCGTCCGCCGGGTCGACCACCGTGACCGTCCGCCGGGTCTCGCCGGTGATCGGCACGGCGGTGAACGGCAGCCCGGCGCCGGTCAGCTCGGCCGCCACCGCGGCCCCGGTCGCGCCGCCGAGCGGCAGCACGCCGTGCGCCCGGCGGCCGAGCGCGGCCAGCACCCGGGCGACGTTCACCCCTTTGCCGCCGGCCTGGGCGGCGACCTCGGTGACCCGGTGGCTGCCGTGCGGGCGCAGCTCGGGGACGGTGTAGGTGAGATCGAGGGCCGGGTTCGGTGTGACGATCAGGATCACGGCTGCGGACTCCCGGGTGACGTTTTCTGCGCGATGAGCGGGCTCTTCGAGCAGATTCAATCACTCACTTGAGCAGTCGCGACAGTCTCCGGTCGGCCAGCATCCGGCCGCCGGTCTGGCAGGTCGGGCAGTACTGGAGCGAGGAGTCGGCGAAATTGACGGACCGTACGGTGTCCCCGCAGCGCGGGCAGCGTTCCCCGGCCCGCCCGTGCACGGCCAGCCCGGCCTTCTTCTCGGCCTTCAGGGCGTCCGCGGCGCCGGCCGCGCGGGCCCGCTCCAGCGCCTCGGTCAGCACCCCGCGCACCGCCGTGAACAGCCGCTCCCGCTGCTCCTCGTCGAGCGAGGCGGCCAGCGCGTACGGGGAGAGCCGGGCCGCGTGCAGGATCTCGTCCGAGTAGGCGTTGCCGATCCCGGCCAGCACGCTCTGGTCGGTGAGCAGGGTCTTCAGGCGCTTGCGGACGCCCGAGGTGAGGGCGGCCAGCGCGGCCGGGGTGAACTCCTCGCCCAGCGGGTCCGGGCCGAGCCGGGCCACCCCGGGCACCGCGCCCGGATCGGTCACCACGTAGGCGGCCAGCCGCTTGGTGGTGCCCTGCTCGGTCACCTCGAAGCCCGATCCGTCGTCCAGCACCAGCCGCAGGGCGAGCGGCCCGTGGCCGGGGCGGCGGGCAGGAGCTGGGTCCGGGAAGGCGGCCCGGCGCCGGATCCAGCCGGCCCGGGCCAGGTGCAGCACCAGGTGCAGGTCGTCGGCGGTGGCCAGGTCGAGGAACTTGCCGTGCCGGCCGACGCCCCTGACGGCCTGTCCGTGCAGCGCGTGGGCGGGCGGGTCGAAGGTCTTCAGCACCTGCACCGACAGCACGTCCAGCCGGGCGAGGGTACGGCCGGCGCAGTCGGCGGTCATGCGCTCGGCGAGGGCTTGGACTTCGGGAAGCTCCGGCACAGCGCCAGTCTCGCCCGGCACCGGCCGGGCGGCCACCGCTGTCCGGGGGGACGTATCGGGCATCCCCGGCCGGGACGGTATCGTACGGCCGTCACAGTGACACTCGACTGGAGGAACAGGCCAGATGGACATCGACACGGCCAAGGCGGTCTTCACCCGCTTCGACCTGGACGGCGACGGGCACATCTCGCCGGAGGAGTACTCCAAGGTCATGGCGGAGATGGGCGACCCGTACATCACCGTGCCCAAGGCCCAGGCGCTGATCAGCGACGCGGACACCAGCCGGGACGGCCTGCTGTCCTTCGACGAGTTCTGGGCGATCCAGGCTCGCTGACGACGCGCGTCGTGGCCCCGGCTCCGCTCGCGGCGCCGGGGCCGCGCCGCTTCCGGAAGGAGTGAGGTGCCCGCCCAGACCGTCCCCCTGGTGGTGCTCGCCTCGGCGGTGCTGCACGCGGTGTGGAACGCGCTCGCCCACGGGGTCCGCGACAAGCTGGCCGGCTTCGCGCTGATGAACACCGCGTTCCTCGGCTGCGGCGCGGTGCTGGCCTGCCTGACCCCGCTGCCCGACCCGGCCGCCTGGCCGTACATCGCCGCCTCCACGGCGCTCCAGGTCGGCTACCAGTTGCTGCTGCTCCAGGCCTACCGGCTCGGCGACTTCGGCCAGATGTACCCGATCGCGCGCGGTACCTCGCCGCTGGTGGTCGCGCTGCTGGCGGCCACCGTGCTCGGCCCCGGGCTGCCCGGCGGCAAGCTGGCCGGGGTCGTGGTGATCTCGTTCGGGCTGGCCGGGCTGGCGCTGGCCGGGGGAGTGCCGGGCCGGGCCCAGCTGCCCGCGCTGGCGGCCGCGGTCGGCACCGGTGTGATGATCGCCGGTTACACCGTGGTCGACGGCACCGGCGTACGGCTCGCCGGCAGCGCGGCCGGCTACATCGCGTGGATGTTCCTCACCCAGGGCCTCGCCATGCTCACCGTCGCGGCGGCGCTGCGCGGCCGGGCGCTGCCCGGCCAGCTGCGGACCGGCTGGCGCCAGGGCGTCGCCGGCGGCCTGATGTCGCTGACCGCCTACGGCCTGGTGGTCTGGGCGCAGGCCCAGCCGGGCAGCGACCTGGCCACGGTGGCCGCGCTGCGGGAGACCAGCATCGTGATCGCCGCCGTGATCGGCGCCGTCGTGCTGCGCGAGGGCCTCGGCCGGATCCGGCTGGCCGCCAGCGCGGCCGTGCTGGCGGGCATCGCCGTGCTGGAGCTGGTGCACGGCTGACACCGGTGACGACCGTGCCCCCGGCGGCCCTTCGAGGGGCTGCCGGGGGCACGGTCGTGACGCTCGCGGGTCAGTGGATGCCGGCGTCCTTGCAGGCCGCGGCACGGGGCGCGTCGCAGATCTGCTGGGCCGTGTAGAGGCCGCCCGCGATCACGGTTTCGTTGATCCGCTCCTTGGTGACCACGATCGGGCTGAGCAGCATGGACGGGATCTGGGCGCCGTCGCTGGCGGTGATCGAGGTGGCCACCGTGGTCACGTCCAGGCCCTTGACCAGGTAGACCGCCAGGTTGGCGGCGGCGTCGGTCTCCGGCGCGTACGGCTTGAAGATGGTGTACGCCTGCTCGCCGGTCAGCACCCGCTGGATCGCGTCGAGCGAGGAGTCCTGGCCGCCTACCGGCACCGAGATGCCGTTCTTCCGCAGGGTGTCGATGATCGAGGCGGCCATGCCGTCGTTGGCGGAGTAGACCGCCTGGAAGCCGTTCTTGCCCAGCTTGGCGATCGCCTCGTTGGTCTTCTGGGCCGCCACCTCGGGCTTCCACTCGCCGGACTGCTCGTAGACGATGCCCTTGACCTTGCCGTCCAGGGCCTTGTGGGCACCGGCCTTGAAGTCCGCGGCGTTGGGGTCGCTCTCGGCGCCGTTGATCATCACGACCTGGGCGGTGGAGGCCTTGTTGCCGAGCGCCGTGAGCAGGGCCTGGCCCTGCAGCTCGCCGGTGCGGGCGTTGTCGAAGGAGACGTAGGCGGCCACGTTGCCGGAGGCCAGGCGGTCGTACGCGACGACCTTGGCACCCTTCCTGGTCGCCTCGTCGACCCACGGCGCGGTCGCCTTGGCGTTCACCGCGTCGAGCAGGATGACCTTGACGCCGCGCGCCAGCATGTCCTCGAACTGCTGCTTCTGGGTGCCCTCGTCGCCGTCGGCGTTGGCGTAGTCGATGGTGCACTTGGTGCACAGCCCGGCGACCGAGGCCTCGATCAGCGGCTTGTCGAAGCTCTCGTAGCGCGTCGAGGAGGCGCGCTCGGGCAGCAGCAGGCCGATGGTCTTGTTGCTGCCGGTGCCGGACTGCTTCGATCCGTCGGACCCGCAGGCGGCCAGCGACAGCGTCATCGACACAGCGGCCGTGCCGACGAGCAGGCGACGCGTCATTGCGTTCATGGTGGGTGGTGCCTCCCTGACAGCGCCGCAGACTCGCGGCGAGTGAAGGGGAGTCAAGCTGGCACCCCGATGTGACGTCAATAATTAAAGCATCCTGCGTACAATGTCGACCAAGTCGTTACATTCTTGAATGGGCATCGTTGCTGACCTGCGCCGACCGGGAGCAGGCTGTCGGCAACAGGTCAACTTTTCAACACGAACCGTTCAACTCGCCTGCGCCCCGGGGTGGCAGGGCCGGACCCGCCGCCCGGATGCGGGCCTCACCGCTCGGCCCGGACCACCAGGAAGACCCCGCTGACCACCACCGCGCCGCCCAGCAGCACCGGCCAGGTCAGCGGCTCGGCCAGGACCAGCCAGCCGAGCACCACCGCCACCACCGGGTTCACGTACGCGTAGGTGGCGACCAGCGACAGCGGGGCGCGCTGGAGCAGCCAGGCGTAGGCGGTGAACGCGACCAGCGAGCCGAAGACGCACAGGTAGCCCAGTGCCAGCCAGGAACGGGTCGAGACCGCCGCGAGCTCGAAGTGCGCCGGCTCCTGCCGGACCACCGCCAGCAGCAGCGCCCCCACCCCGCCCGCCAGCATCTCGTACACGCTGGCGGCCATCGGGTTGGCCGGCATCTCCAGCCGGCCGGCCAGGAACGAGCCGACGGCCCAGATCACCGCGCCCGCCACCACCGACAGCAGGCCGCCGAGCCGCAGCTCCCCGCTCAGCCCCGGCGAGGTCAGCACCAGCAGCCCGAGCAGTCCCAGGCCGACCCCGGCCAGCGTCGCGCCGGGCGGCCGGCGCCCGCCGACCAGGTTCAGCAGCACCACCCACAGCGGCACGCTCGCCACCAGCAGCGCGGCCATCCCCGACGGCACCGACCGCTCGGCGAGCACCAGCAGCCCGTTGCCGCCCACCAGCAGCAGCAGCCCGACCAGCGCCGCCGAGCCGAACTGGCGGGCGGTCACCCGCAGCGCGCCCGGCCCCTGCCGCCAGGTCACCAGCAGCGCGAGCAGCGGAGCCGCGGCGAGAAACCGCGCGGCGGCCGACAGGAACGGCGGCATGGTCTCCACCACCACCCGGATCGCCAGGTAGGTCGAGCCCCAGACCACGTAGACGATCCCGAGCGCCGCCCCGACCGCCCCGCTGATCCGCGGCCCCGCCGGCGCGTCCGCCTTGGTGAGCGGGGAGCGGGCGGTGCCGGCCGGCGGTCGTGGTGCCGTGGATGACATGGGTGACTCCGTGGTTTGGTCCTGTTGGTGGCTCGCGCGGGTATGAGACCACACCAGGCCCCCGCCCGTACACGGGGATCGGGTGAACGCCCTGGTCGGGCCGTGCGCCGACCGGATGAACGGCGCACCACCGGGTGCGCCCGGCTCCGGGCCGGTGCGCCCGGGTGGTACGGATGGGAGCCGTCCCACGGGCCGAGCCGAGGAGCGCACGGGTGGAGTGGTTCGCGGCACCGGAGTACTGGTTCGCCCGGGAGGCCTTCCAGCGGCTGCTGGCCGCGGTCTACCTGATCGCCTTCCTGGTCGCCGCCAACCAGTTCCGCGCCCTGATCGGCGAGCACGGAATGCTCCCGGTGCCCCGCTTCACCGCCCGCGTCCCGGCCCGCCGCTCACCCAGCCTGTTCCACCTGCACTACTCCGACCGGGCCTTCGCCACCACCGCCCGGACCGGCGCGGTGCTCGCCGCGGCACTGGCCGCGGGCGTGGCCGACCTGCTGCCGCTGGGGGCCGCGATGGCACTCTGGGCCGTGCTCTGGGTGCTCTACCTGTCGATCGTCAACGTCGGCCAGACCTGGTACGCGTTCGGGTGGGAGTCGCTGCTGCTGGAGAGCGGCCTGCTCGCCGTCTTCCTCGGCAACGACGAGGTGGCCCCGCCGGTGCTCGGGATGTGGCTGCTGCGCTGGCTGCTGTTCCGGGTGGAGTTCGGCGCCGGGCTGATCAAATGGCGCGGCGACCGCTGCTGGCGCACGCTCACCTGCCTCTACTACCACCACGAGACCCAGCCGATGCCCGGCCCGCTGAGCTGGTTCTTCCACCACCTGCCGCGCCCGCTGCACCGGGTCGAGGCGGCGGCCAACCACGTCGTCCAACTGATCGTGCCGTTCGGGCTCTTCCTGCCCCGGCCCGGCGCGGGCATCGCCGCCGCCCTGATCATCGCCACCCAGCTCTGGCTGCTGCTCTCCGGCAACTTCGCCTGGCTCAACTGGCTCACCGTCGCGCTCGCGCTCTCCGCCGTCGACGCCCGCGACCTGCCGCTCCCCGCCACCCCCTCGTTCGAGGGCGAACCGGCCTGGTACGAGGGGCTGGTGATCGCCCTCACCCTGCTGGTCGCGGTGCTCAGCTACTGGCCCGCCCGCAACCTGCTCTCCCGGCACCAGCAGATGAACCGCTCCTTCAACCGGCTCCATCTGGTCAACGCCTACGGCGCCTTCGGCAGCGTCGGCCGGCTGCGCCACGAGGTCGTCGTCGAAGGCACCGACGCGCACACCCTCGATGACGGCACCCGCTGGCGGGAGTACGGCTTCAAGGGCAAACCGGGCGAACCGGGGCGACTGCCCCGCCAGTTCGCGCCGTACCACCTGCGGCTCGACTGGCTGCTCTGGTTCGCCGCGATCTCGCCCGACTACGCCCGGCCGTGGTTCGACCCGTTCGTGGCCCGACTCCTGGTCAACGACCCCGACACCCTCGCCCTGTTGCGGCACAACCCGTTCCCCGGCGCGCCGCCCGCCTTCGTCCGGGCCCGGCTGTACCGTTACCGCTTCACCTCCTGGAACGAGCGGCGGGCGGGCGGAGGATGGTGGCACCGCACCCCTGTTCACGAGTACCTTCGCCCCGTGGGCCGGCACGACCTCGCACACCTGCTCCCCGCGCGGTACCGCTGAGCGCTGCCGGGTACCGCCGTGCGGGGGCCGCTCGGGCGGCGCGGCGAGTCGAACGGGCCCCGGTGCGTGCGTCCCTCGAACGCTCACCCGTATCCTGGCCTCCGCGCCGTACGCGCCGGGCTGCTCGCTCCGCCCCGACCGCTGAACCTTCCCCGCCATCTTCCCCGCCAGCCTCCCGCCAGAACCGGACCTGCCATGACAGTGCGCTTTCTGAACGACGCCGACGCCACGGTGCCGGCCCCAGCGGAAACCCCGGACGGCGACGCCCGCCGGAGCACCCGCGAGGAGCTCGGCCGGTACGCCGAACAGGGTGGATTCACCCTGACCACCGAGACCAACCCCTGGATCGAAGCGGCCGACCTGGTCGCCGGCCCCGAGGACGCCCGCGCCGCCTCGACGGTCCTGGCCGAGCTGCGCAACGGTGACATCCGCGCCGTCGGCGCGGCGGTCACCGGCCTCGCCGCCAAGGCCGGGCTGAACATCCCGGAGACCCTCAACGGGCTCAACCTGCTGCTCGACGTCTTCCAGCGGATCCAGCGCGCCGCCGGCACGCTGCGCGCCGACGTCTACGAGGCCGACCTGGAGGCGCTCACCGCCGCCACCGCGGACGGCCGTTGGCGCAAGCAGCGGGGCGTCAAGCTCTCGCTCGGCCGCCGCTGGGCGCTGCGGACGCAGGCCAAGAACCTCACCACCGGCGGCCGCACCAGCCGCTCCGACCTGCACTCCGCCCTGACCGCGGCCGCCGCCGTCCGCACCGACTGGGTCGCGCTGGCCGGCGAGGACGGCACCGCCAAGCCGGTCGTCCCGGTCGGCGGCACCCTGATCGCGGAGACCGCGCAGGCCGTCGAGTCGCTCGGCACGGCGGTCCGCTCGCTCGGGCGGCTGCTGCCCGAGCGCGACCTGGAGGCGCTGCCGCTCGGCGAGCTCGCCGACCTGGTCGACCGGCTGGCGGCGGACGAGGGCACCCTCTACCGGCTGCCCACCCTGCGGGCCCTGCGCGAGGAGCTCGCCGCGGACGGCCTGGACGTGCTGCTCGCCGAACTCACCGACCGCCAGGCGGACCGGGAGGCGGCGCTCGCCGCCTACGACCGGCACGTCGGCGCGGACGCGGAGGCCGACGAGCAGGCCGCCCGGCAGGCCCTCGCGGCGGGACCGCGGGACGGCGACGAGCCGGCGGCGGAGGTCGAGGCCGAGGCTGAGCCGGTTGTCGAGGTTGAGGTCGAGCCGGTCGCCGAGGTCGAGGTTGAGCCGGTTGCCGAGGTCGAGGTTGAGCCGGTTGCTGAGGTCGAGCCCGAGACTGAGCCCGTTGCCGAGGTTGAGCCGGTCGCGGAGGCGGAGCCGGTTGCTGAGGTCGAGCCGGTCGTTGAGGCCGAGCCCGAGGCGGAGCCGGTTGCTGAGGTCGAGCCGGTCGTTGAGGCCGAGCCCGAGGCGGAGCCGGTTGCTGAGGTCGAGCCGGTCGTTGAGGCCGAGCCG